>CAKZLX010000655.1 GCA_937127265.1 uncultured Pseudomonadota bacterium | reverse complement strand
CGAGCCCAGTGACCATAGCCTGTTCCTGCTACCACTCCAAGTGTTCTGGAAAGAGCTGCATACTCAGGCTGTAAATCCCAACCATCCGCTAGCATCTGCCCCATCGCCAAACCCCAGCCATTACTAGAAACCATCAGTGTTGCTTGTGCCAAAGTCGGATGTTGCTGTTGAGAAATCAACCAACCACTGGTAGCCCCCAGCAATGCTCCACCAGTGTACCCGATGGCTTCAGAGGTTTCATTTTGCCCCCACACCCCTACTGAACCAAGCAAGACGGAACCGGTAACACCTGACGAAACAGCATACAGTTGATTGGCCAATCGATTGTTGGGAGCGGTAATCACAGGGATTTCTTTGTCGGCTAGCCAAGTGCTGTAATCCATTTGCAATTGACGCAAAGCCTGTTCGCGAAGGGAGACCGGTACCGTTTCATCTGTAATGAACCGCATCAACAACTCGGCCAATTGTGGATGCTTAATACCTCTCATGCTTTCCAAAGTTTCTGCGGACACACTCTCCACAATCACCGGCTCACCTTCAAGACTTCCTAACAGTGGACTACCACCGAGCGCTACAGTAATGTTCGCTGGTTTCATGGTGGTGGTATAGAGCACCTGTTCGAATATCTCTCCAACCTCGGACATGGTTTTCTCGGTTGGACTATCTCCGATCATCGCTGGTAAAACCGCAAGAATCTTTGCAGTCAATTGAGCATTATCCCCCAGTACTGCATAAAAAAATGGTAATGCTTGGGTCGTTTGTAACTTGGCAAGACCTTCGATGGCTTGTTGGCGTGCTTGAATAGACTGGCGTGTATCAATCAACACAGACAGTTGCTCGACAATCTCAGTATCTTGTTCACTAAAGTCAGACTGCATGATCAATTCTTGCTGTAAAGCCTGTACCTTTTCTTGCAAGGCCTGATGTTGAAGGCGTTCGATTGCTAAATCATCAATCAGAATCGTTTGTTCAGTTTCATTGGGAACTTCTTCAGCCCATGCTATTGTTAACCACCACATACTTCCCCCTTTGTGTACTACTCTCATTTTAATTGTATTCTTGGTAAGATACCATGTGCACAGTATAGGAAAATGGTGTAGGTTCAACATATGCAGATTGTCAATTTACATCGTCAGAAGATGCTTGAGATCGCCAACAGTGCAAATGAAAAGGGACTACTCAAAGCCTTGCAGGTGTCCAATTTGGACGTACTACCTGTCGATGCACCTCACATTCCAGAACACGTTCGCAAGATTGTCGGCAAAATCAAGTGGGATCGTTGGATGCATACCCAAAGTGTGTACTATGCTCCCTTGTACGCTCCTGCCTTCATCTATACGTCTTTGATGCAAGGCTCATTCCTTATCTACATCTTTACTATTGTCAGTGTCCTGATGCTACCAGTCAGTCTTCTGGCTTGGCTCCACAAAAGACAACACTGGGCAGTCCAACAAGTACAATTACTGTTTTCGGAAGCTTTTATCTTTGTCCATGACAATCGTATCTACGCCAACTTTCCTGAACTCAATCAGTTGGAAACCCAATTGGCAGAACTCGAAAACATGCGAGATACCGCCAAAACGACCTCCAAGAACATTGCTGAATTGGCCAACAAACTCAAAGAAAAATTGATTCTGATGGGACAAAGCACCGATGACCCTACTCTCGCCGATTTAGACAACCAATATATTCTTCAAAAACGTCTCATCAATGATGCCACCACAGCAATGGAAACGGTTGAACAAAAACGTCAACAATGCCTGCGTATCCGACAAGAGTTGTTTGACTGGGTGGAATTGGATCACATGAAGCAAATGGCATCTCAATTTGGTGGGGAACACCGCACAGAACAGTTGTGGAAACAAACCGCCGAAATGGAACTGATCGCCCATGATCTGAATCTACAACTCAGTGGTATTCACGGTGAATTGGGTAACGCACTGGCTACCTGGCAAACTCGTCACCACATTTCAGGGTGATTGGTTAGTACGAAATTTCTGTTGCTTTCTTGGTTTTCAAGGGTTGAAGAATTACGGTATGTTCGACTTTCTTTTCCAAGGGTGGTAAGGACAACAATTGTTTATGGGCTTGAAAGCCATCGGCTTCTACCACAATCTCGGCAGCATTTTGCACCAACAAACACGATCCTGATGATTTTTTAATACCGTTGATACGTAAATAGGCATCGGCAGGTTCGGTCACCACACACAATTCCACGCTGTTCGAGGGTTGCACAAAGGCTTGCGGTGTCTGATTGTATGTGGGCATTGGATACTCGATTTTGGAATCTTTGGAAATATCTGTGGTCAGAGGTACCAAAATTGCTTTGTGATTCAAATCTTGCTCCACCACCAACAGTTCACGATAGGATTGAAAACCATCGGCTTCCACCTCAACAAAGACTTCTCCTTTGACTTGAATACAGTCTTCAACAACTCGAGAACTGACCCGAATCGTTGCCTCCTTCGGATGGGTTTCAACACAGAGTTTGACACCTTCCGTTTCGACAGCATCTACATCATAATCGGATGGGGGAATTAACAGTTCTGGGTCATCTTTTTTTACTGAACACCCTACCGCCATCATCGCTATCACCAATATTATCATCCTATCTCCACCATACTTTCTAAGGATAATACCCCATTGTCAAACCGTCATCCGTAAAATGGGATAGAATTATCTCATACAATCACTTTTGGGATCTGACCATGCTTTTCTTTTCTTTTTGGATGATGAACGCCGAAGCCAATGGGGACTTTGTCACCAACATTAGCGATGAAATTGATTTACAGTTGGGTGGGACGTGGTCGATTCCCTTTCACGATGGCTACCGATGGTGGCTAGCGATGGGACAAGCCAGTGATTTGTGGGTCGCTCCGTTATATGACAGCAATTGGTATGTGGAGATGCCCCTCACCCAAAACCTCTCCAATCAAGGTGTACTGTTTGATCACTCTTTTCGGAGTTGTCCCGATGGAACCTATTTGCATGTCAGTACCGGTGAAGCAGACCAACCCCATTACATTTTCCGATACGATGAAAACTTTCAATTGCTCGGTAGCAGTCGATACAATCAAGGCAATCCTCCACATGCCAACAACGACATCCCTGCAATTTGTGGCACCGAGTTTCAGGGGTTTGGCATTGCCGAGCAACAAGGTCGCCGAGATTTCTTTGTGGATGTCGATGAAAATGCTGTCTCACTCGATGCCATTGAACTAGAGAATTCACCTCGAATGACGGGGTCTGGAATGATCGAGATCAATGGTGAACTGGTGGTCGTAGGAATGGATCCTGGACCGGACTTGAGTATTTCAGTATATGATACCGACCTACAATTGCTCGAACAAGCTTCAATCCCACCCTTTTCAGAAGATATCATTCACTACTGGCCCAGTCGCATCAAGCAGATTGGCACCCACTACCTAATTGCCACAATGGGACGCAATCCCGCCGATGAATTCCCACTGGATACTGGAGATATGTATTTGGCAGTGGTCGATGCAGATTTCAATCTACCTGTGTCTCATCTTTATGGGTTCGTCAAAACGTCGCTGGGTCTAGGATGTGTCAGCGAACGGGTGATGGCGCAAAATGAAAACGCGCCCACGCTTGAGAGCTTGGTAAGCCAAAGCGGTCTTTCAGATGATCTTTTGAATAGCCTTAACCGATTTGTGGCGCGACTTTACGATATCAGTGTTTGTGTCGCGGACGTTGGTCCTGCAAACTTTGTCTATGGGCAACGTTTCATCGGCGGTGCTGGCGTCGCATCTGAAGATGAATGGGTATTGATTGATGGTTTTGGTGATCGTTTTGCCGTACCGCTTCGCACGTGGTCCCGCCGCGCGCGGCAGTTCGGGATCGATGACGCGTTCAAGCGACGCAAGAAAGTAGCCGGGTTAAATTGGGATCCAGCAGCGCGGCAGTT
>CAKZLX010000654.1 GCA_937127265.1 uncultured Pseudomonadota bacterium | reverse complement strand
TATTCACACATGTTACACGCCGGAGAATTGCAGATTGAGTGTCAATATTGTCACACTTATGCAAAGCGCTCTATTCACGCTGGTATCCCCTCCACGCAAATCTGTATGAATTGTCACGGCCTCAGTCCAAATGGACAATTGAAAGTTGATCCCACTGGTCGTCCTGAGTTGTACAAACTTTTATCTTACAATTATGGTGCCGATGAAGCTGCTGCTTTGGTGAGCAAAGCCAAAGGACAAGACTTGAGTGCTGAAATCATTGCTGCTGCGGTTGATGCAGACGGCAACAAGATTGAACAGCAACCAATTCCTTGGCAAAAGGTACACGATTTGCCTGACTTCGTACATTTCACCCACAAACGTCACGTGAAAGCCGGCTTAGAGTGTCAAGAGTGCCACGGTGAAGTTCAAGACACCATGACAGTTGCCTATCGTGTGAGTGAATTGACCATGGGTTGGTGTTTGAACTGCCATGAAAGCCATCCGTCTATCCAAGAAAACCACTGTGAATCCTTAGCAGAAGGCGAAACAACTTGCGAAGAAGCAGAGTTGCGTCGTGCAGAAATCAAAGACTGCTACACTTGTCACAAGTAATCCTTATTTTCCTTTCTTATTCTGAGGTTGACAACCATGACGAAAATTAACCGTAGAGATTTCTTGAAAGCCATTGGACTTGGCTCAACCGCCACAGCCGCTGCTTGTAGTGCGGACCCAATTTCTTGGGACCCGATGGTTCCAATCGAGCACGCTTATCCATACGTGGCACAACCAGAACAAATCGAACCTGGTAATGCCAGTTACATCACTAGCATTTGCAACCAGTGTTCTGAAGGTTGTGGTATCTTGGCCAAGAACCGCGAAGGTCGTGTATTAAATGTAGAAGGAAATCCTAAGCATCCTTTGTCACAAGGCAATATTTGCTTCCGTGGTCAAACAGGATTGCAAGAAACCTACTCACCAGATCGTTTGAACGGACCAACAAAAGCTGGTGCCAGTGTATCTTGGGATGACGCATTGAAAGAGATTGCCTCGGCTTCAAGTGGAAACGTTACTTGGATTGGTCGTCCTCGCAGTGGTGCTTCTGGTGCTTTGGTGAAGCAGTTTGTCAAAGAAGCTTTAAATGGAAACATCTTATACTGGGACGAATTGGACAACTCAGCCTTACGCCTCGCTTCTCAAAAAGTTTTTGGCATCAACGGGATTCCAACATTCAAACTTGATGATGCTCACACTATCGTTAGTTTTGGTACTGACTTCATGAATGCTGAAGGAAGTGTTTCATTGGCAAACGGATGGGCAAAGGCCAAGGATCCAAAGCATGGTGACTTCGTTACCAAGATGTTTACTGTTGGTCCTCGAATGAATTTGACTAGTACCAATGGTGACATCCACATCAGTTCAAAAGCCGGTACAGAGGTATTGGTTGCACTTGCAGCAGCGAAGAAGTTGGCTGCCCAAAATGGTTACAACGGTTCTGCTAAATCACTGCTGGCCAGTATCGATGCTGACAAACTGATTGGCGATGCTGGTGCAAAGGCAGAGTTGGTCGATATGTTGGTTGAGGCAATGAATGGTCATTCTTCCGTTGCATTACCTGGTGGTATTGAGGCCAGTAATGGTGATGAGCTAGCCATCGCTACATTATTACTGAATGAAGTCGCCGGTAACCTGGGAACTTCTGTTCAATACGGTGCACACAGTGAAAATGAGTTTAGCGCAACCGCCAAACAAGTTCTTGAAGCCGTTCAAGGAGCCAAAGGTGGAACCTTATTCGTCGATGGCTTAGATCTCGGTTATGTGTTTAGCAACAAATCAGGTATGCAGCAGGCTTTGGCTGGGGTCAAAAACCTTGTTGTATTCAGCAATGAATTAAATGACGGGGTCACCGATGGAGCTCTGGTAGTACCTGTTGGCACCGGT
Source organism: uncultured Pseudomonadota bacterium (assembly GCA_937127265.1). Taxonomy (GTDB): domain Bacteria; phylum Myxococcota_A; class UBA796; order UBA796; family UBA796; genus CAJWHX01. Next base: position 2,009 of record CAKZLX010000654.1, on the reverse strand, counting down.
TTGGAAAAGTGGTCAGATTCGGAGTCACGCATTGGACTTCACTCCATCTCACAAGCCGCAATGAAGCCAGTCAATGACAATGTCATCATGTCCGCTGAAGACATCATTCTGAAAGTTTCTGCGAATAAAGGCTTGAAGGCTGTCGTTGTTGCACCAATTCCAACGGAAGATCCTGTCGATGAGCTCATCGAAAATGAAGTCGTTGCAACAGAAAACACCACAGGAGAGGAAACCGAAGCCACTCCTCAACCGGCTATTTCTTCAGCCCCAGTCCCTGGCTTAGATGCGGGTGATTTCTTCTCCTACTTAAAATCGTGGTGGGAAGCAATCGTCTATCCAAAGTACAAAAGCAATGGCGGTGATTTATTATTCCGTCAATTCTGGATGAACACTTTAAAATCAGGCGTGTTTCAAGCTAAAGTCGCTAGCATCAAGCCCACTTGGTTACTCGGTTCACTGTCTGCCCCAAAAGTAGTCACCTTCGAAGGAAGTGGTGATTTGGATCTGGTGTTATTCCCCCATCCATATACCGGTATGGGTCGTCACTCTAACCGTCCATGGGCACGCGAGATTCCTGACCCCTTGACCAATTTCACTTGGGGAACCTGGATTGAATTACACCCAACAACAGCAGAAGCTTTGGGGCTCAAAAAGAACAAAGGAGCCACTCTCAAAACTGCCAATGGAGAAATCAACGTCGGTTGGTACGGAATCCCAGGCGTTCGACCGGGTACAGTCGCTCTTGTTGTGGGTGGTGGTAAATCAAAGTCAGGACGATATGCTGAACTTGGCGCCAACCCCATCAGCATTATCAATCACGCTTTTGATGCATCTGGAAACTTGGCTTTCAGTACAACAAAAGCCTCAGTCTCTGCCAATGATGAGCGCAACGCAGCAAGTCATCAAAATGACTTGGTCAAATCAGACACCTTAAGTAAAAATGATCGCAATGTAAACTTCACAACCAGTATGGTCGACTACAAAGACGCGGCACTGGTTGGGGCTGGTTCAGTTGTTCCTGAGCACCATCTACCGGAAACGTCTATGGCAATGCGTTCTCGCAAGACTGACAATCGTTTCCACGTAGAAGGTAAGGATACCACACCAAAGTTGACGGACATGTATCCAGAACCAGAGCACCCAACTTATCGATTTGGGATGACCATAGACCTAAATAAGTGTAATGGTTGTAATGCCTGTGCCGCCGCTTGCTATGCTGAGAACAACGTTGCTGTTGTGGGTCCAGAACAAGTGCGTTTGGGTCGAAACATGGGCTGGATTCGTATGTCTCGTTACTGGGAAGGTAGTGATGTCCAAGAGTCTGGTAAAGCCGATGTTCGTTTTCAACCAGTGATGTGTCAACACTGTTCTCATGCTCCTTGTGAAGGTGTATGTCCAGTATTGGCAACTTATCACAACTTAGATGGTTTGAACGCCATGATTTACAATCGTTGTGTGGGTACGCGTTACTGTGCAAACAACTGTCCTTACTCTGCACGACGTTTCAACTTCCATTCATACCGTTGGCCTGAGTCTTTCAATTTGATGCTCAATCCAAATGTGTTGGTACGTGAAATGGGAGTCATGGAGAAATGTACATTCTGTGTGCAACGTATTCGTGAATTCAAAGATGAATGGCGTGATTCTCGTGATTTCAAACAAGGAACTGCATCTACTGGTGATTATTCTCGTATCACTGCTTGTGCATCTGCTTGTCCTTCTGACGCAATCACCTTTGGTAATCTGAACGATGAAAAGAGTGAAGTCTCTCAACAATTTGAAGACCGTCGTGCCTTCAAGATGCTCAATGAATTGAACACCAAGCCCGGTGTTGCTTACTTAACCCGTATTGTTCATGCAGATGAAACCTTCTTGCATCATGGTGGACATGGAAGTGCACATGGTGCCGGACACGGAAGTGCACATGGTGCCGGACATGGTGATCATGGAGATGGTCACGATAACTCACACGACGACCATGGCGCCAAAGACAATCACGGTCACTAATC
>CAKZLX010000653.1 GCA_937127265.1 uncultured Pseudomonadota bacterium | reverse complement strand
ATCTCCACATTAAATGAACGCCGACCCTACCAGCAACTGAATGTGACTGAACTTGAACGGCAAATGATGGATTCAGAGCGACTCAATGATACAGTACAAGAACTAAAAGGGTTGCTTGAGTGCAATTCTCTCAGTTCTGATGTTCAAAAATGGATTACACCACCATATTCTGATGCAAACCTAGAAAAGCTGTCTTCTCGCATTCAAAATGGTACTGCTTGCTATACACCACCCACATACTCTTCGGGCTCTGGATCTTCTGCAAGGAGGGGCAACGGTTTTTGGAATGTAGTAAAAGATGTAGCCAAAGCTGGTTGGAACTATATGAAATCATGGTTTTAGATTGATATGACACTGTGGTAATCAACGAAACTTTTCATGGCATATGAATTACTTTGAGTATAAGATTTAGCAGAGTCTATTCTTTTCCATATTTAATATGTCAATTAAAATTACCTGTCCCAAAATATCTTGTCAAAGTAAACAAAGTGTACCACAACCTCTCCCCTTACCTGGGAGTTCGATTCAGTGCATTGAATGTGGTCAAAAAATATCGATGACTTACCCTAAAGGTGCTATCGATAAGTTACGTGCCAGAGGCATTGCTTTTGAAGGCGATGAACCCGCATCAAAACCACCAATAGCGCCCAACGTACACACTTCGCGTAAAAAGAACACAGACAAATCTGAACCGACAGGCAAACCTAGCACACCAGTCCAAAAAGCCACCACACAATCGACATTGATCGATGAGCGTCCCAAAACAAAAGGTTCACGACAGAAAAAGTCCATACCGGCGAATAAACCGACTGAATCAACGACCAATCCACCGACCGAAGATTCTAAGCCCAAAAAGTCGACAAAACGCTCGTGGTTAAAATGGATTGCTGCTGGTATTGGTTTGAGTGGATTGTTAGGAACTGGTGTTGTTGCCGGAACTTTCTATCACTTTCAACAAGAAGTCCCCAGCGTTGAAGAGTTACGAGACTATGAACCACCAACCGTGACCACCTTGTTTGATAGAAATGGTGAG
>CAKZLX010000652.1 GCA_937127265.1 uncultured Pseudomonadota bacterium | reverse complement strand
GGTTCAATTCTCCCCATACCAAACTTCTCCGTATGGAACGTAGGCACGAAAAAGAGACACTTTAAGTCGATAGGCGCGTCGGCTCGGAAGTGAACAGTGTATTTGGGTTCGTCGAAAGCATTGCTCAAATATTTGTAGAAATCGGTGTACTGCTGCTTGGTCAAGTTATTCTTGTCCTCTGTCCAAATTGCACTTATTGTGTTCACAGCCTCACCGTTGACTTTGATAGGAAAAGAAACAACATCGATCAACCGAGGTCAGATTTGATGCACATTGGAATAGCTGGAAAATTACGGTTGCTCACTTTTTTTGCTTTTGTGACTTCCATTGTCTCAGTCTGGTTCCTTGATTCTTGGATCGAAGAACAGTTCCCAGCATATCATATGGCTGAGCTCAATCAGGAGTTTGAAGAAGCAACCACAGTAATCGTTTCCCTTCAGCACAATCCGAGCCATATTTCTATCGTTGAGACTTGGCTCGGGAACACGTATCCACACTCGTCCTATGTCATTGTTGATGAAGAGTACAATCTCATCACTCAATCAAAAATTCAATCTGATGCAGAACGCTTAGAAGATTACCGTTGGATTTTAGAAGAGTTGGGAGACGACTATTTATATTGGTCCGTTATCGTACCTTTTACAGACAATAATGGACGACGATTTTATGCCAAAATGTTGCACGATTTGCCATATGTGTTTCCAGCATACATTGAAATGATGGAGTTGGGAATCCCACTGTTAATTATCGCCATCTTTTTATTGACCACGATGATAATGGCTCGCATCATTGTGAAGCCCATTCAACAGGTTGCCCATACGGCCAATCTGATTGCAGACGGAAATCTAATTCAGCGTACGGGGGTGTCCAGACAGGATGAAATTGGAGATTTGGCTCGCGCATTTGACGAGATGGCGGAGAGTAATCTACAGCTGTTAACGGCACAAAAACAGTTGATTGCTCAGGTTGGTCATGAGTTACGTACACCCCTCGCTCGTGTACAAGTAGCAATGGATATCCTACAAGAGCGGATGGCTATACATGATCAAACGCAAATGATGGAGCTTCGCAACGACATTGAAGAAATGTCTCGAATGATATCGGATATTTTGGTGGTGTCTCGGTTGGAAACGGCTAGTTTGTCTGGAATGATTGCTGAAACACTGCGATTGGAAGAGTTCGATGTAGAGTCGTGGGCATTAGCTGTCATTCAGCGATTTGGTGTCATGTTTCCTGAACGACCACTGACTCCAAGTTTTGTAGATTTGGGCTTCTTTGTTGGCGATAGAATGCTTTTGGGGCGTGTTCTATGGAATCTACTTGAAAATGCACATAAGTATTCTTCCATAGAAAAGACTGTCTGGTTGCAAATCAGCATGCATAATGATCAATTGCTGATCGAGGTTAAGGATGAAGGGGAAGGGATTCCTCAAGAACGGTTGGATGGTGTTTTTGAACCGTTTTTTCAAGGACGAAGCTCTGAAACTTCGACGATGAAGGGGTTTGGTCTTGGTCTGAGTCTTTGTAAACAGGTGGCTCTTGCACACTCTGGCACGATAGAACTGAAGAATAGAACGGTCAAAGGTTTAATCGCACAAGTAATGTTACCCATTTCCTCGACAAATGAGGGCCAAAGTGATTGAGCAAAGCATTCATGTACTATTGGTTGAAGACGACCACCGTCTGGCTTTGCTGACAAAGGAATATTTGGAAACTCATGGGATTACGGTTGTTCATGTTGCCAAGGGCGAGGCTGCTCTTGAGGTGCTCAGCCAAAATCATTTCACTGCGGTACTTCTAGATATTATGCTGCCAGATATGGATGGTTATGAGGTGTGTCGTCGCATTCGGACTTTCTCGGATGTTCCAATCTTGATGCTGACAGCACTGGATGGCGAAGGTGATATTGTAATGGGGATTGAAGTTGGGGCGGATGATTATATTTGCAAACCATTTTCATCTGCAGTTCTATTGGCACGTATCCGCTCATGTGCTCGTAGGTATTTGGGACACTTCTCTACGAAAACAGCAGTCGTTACGAGTGGTCATCTTCAGTTAAGACCTGCAGATTATTCCGTTTCATTGCGTGGTCAATCGATTCATCTAACCACCCATGAATTTCAATTGCTGTATGAGTTGGCTTCTAGACCCAATCTTGTCCTATCACGAGAACGATTGTTGGAACTGACCCATCAAGATTTATCTGATGCCTTTGATCGATCTATAGATGCACACATTTCTCGATTGCGTGCAAAACTGGCTGACAATCCACGACATCCAACGTTGATAATTACCGTCCGTGGACGGGGGTATCAGTTTATTCCACCTGACTAAAGTGAATGTGCTTGCCTTATTGTTTGAAGAGTGAAGTACAGTTTCCAAATATGGGGGTAGAAAGGTGGAAAAGCGGGAAAAGATCTGGACGTCATTGGACGACCATTTTTTTTCAATTTTTTCCCACTTTCTAAAATTTAACCCTTATTTCAGAAAATCAAATCCGTTCATATTTTACATTCAACGCCAGTTCCACGCAATCAACAGTAGCCATTCGGATACTTGTATAAATACTGTTGGTGATAGTATTTACACGACCATTGCCCCAACCCCAAAACAGGCTACAAGTCATTCTGAACACAGGAGGTTCAAATGTGGTCGTTGATTTTCTCCTTGGCAATGTCAATCGTGGAGGCTGGAGTGCCGAATAATATGTCCTTAACCGGGTTGGATGGAACCACCCTTGAAGCCGCACAGTTTGAAGGCAAAGCCATCTTGTTTGTGAATGTGGCCAGTCGATGTGGGTATACCTCGCAATATGAAGGCTTGCAGGCCCTGTATCAAGAGTACAAAGAACAGGGGTTGGTCATCGTGGGAGTCCCATGCAATCAGTTTGGTGGTCAAGAACCGGGTACCGCCGCAGAGATTCAGACCTTTTGTAAGGCGAATTACGGTGTGACCTTTCCGTTGTTGGAAAAGCAAAATGTCAATGGGCCGCAGCGTTCAGCATTGTACACGACACTGGTGAGTTCTGAAAAGGGTGGTGACTCGAACATTCGTTGGAATTTTGAGAAGTTCTTGGTCGACAAATCGGGCAATGTGATTGGGCGCTATGGCTCTGGTGTGACACCGGATTCTGCGGAATTGAAAACTGCGATTGAGGCTGCGTTGAAGTAATGTTTGGTTGGTTTAAAAAAGATCCAGTGAAAGAAATGGAAAAGAAGATTGCAGCCAAGTACACCCAGTCTGTGCAGTTACAGCGAAATGGCAAAATCGCCGAGTATGGTGAGATGATGCTGGAGATTGAACAGTTGGAAGCCGAGTTGGCACAGTTGCGAGAAGCCGCCAGCAAATAGGTCGCATTTGGATGGTTGAGAAATCATACAAAGGGGCGGTCCTTTGTGATATAGTACAGCCAAACAAAGGAGTTCTTATGATGTTGTTTGCGTGGCTGTTGGCCTGTGGTGAGAAAGAGAGCAATACTGAAGACACTGGTGCAGAAGATACTGCGGTGGAGTCAACGGATA
>CAKZLX010000651.1 GCA_937127265.1 uncultured Pseudomonadota bacterium | reverse complement strand
GAAACCCAGTCCTGGAATTGTCCAACCCCATTCATAAGTAAGCCATCGAAGTGAACGAAATATCCATCCTCGAATAGGCCATGGTACTTTCGATAAACTGTGTCGTTTGGCAATCACCTTGTCATCCTTGCCTTTTCGCCGGTCCTCGACATATCGAATTGTCTCATCAGCAACTTGTGCAACATTTTTCAAATGCGTGTCTTTGATTTTCACAGTGGTTAAATCTTTGTCGACCAGTACTGCTGTTGAGATGGTGACTGTTTCTCGTTCTACGACATCACCCCATTCCATGTAACAATTAAGTTCTGGCGCATAGTATTTTAGTGTATGCCCAAGTGCGCACATGAAAAAGTGCATCACGTTAATCTTTTGCTCTCTTTTTTGATTCCATTCCTCTAAGGCTTTGTTGACTTCTGTCATATCGAGGTCATAAATACCGGATACTTTACCGTCGAGTGGTTTTACAAAGATAGCAGCGGCCATTCTTCGCCAAGAGCGATTAAGTTTTGTATTGGACATTATACCTCCTTAGACAGAAGTATATATCGTATAATTAAAGTAAATCAATTAAGTTATGTAAAGTTTTATAGATTTTGGAATAAATCAATCCCAAAATACCATCGCGTAACATCTCTCCCCTTACATATCGTGGATAACAGTCAATTATACTGATGATATCCCACGCGGATGGTACTTTTGATGTGCTAATTTCAGTTGTTTACTGGCAACATACGTATAAATCTCAGTCGTTTTAATGTCTGAGTGACCAAGCATCGCTTGTAAATGTCGAAGATTCACATCTTTCATCAACATATGAGTGGCAAAGGCATGTCGAAGACAATGCGGTGAAAATTTATCGTGAATCCCGGCTTGTTTACCATATTTTTTAATGATCATCCAAAAATTCTGACGTGTCATCGGCTTTTTATGTGTGGATAAGAATACATAGGAGGTGTGTACCCCATCCAAAGTGTCCCAATATGCTCTTACCATTCGCTTCACTTTTTGATGTATGGGAATAATACGTTGCTTGTTCCCCTTTCCGATGACCTCAATAAAGTCTTCTTTCCAGTTTTCTTTTTTGAGTTCAATTAGTTCACTGACCCGTATTCCAGTCCCATACATCAGTTCCAACATGGCCGCATCTCGTAAATACTGTGATCGTTTTGACGGTGAGATCTTGCTTCCCTTAGCCTTTATCGCCTGCTCGGGTAACGCCAATAGCAATGTCACCTGGTCTTCGGAAATCACTGTGGGCAACGGAACTTCTGAATGTTTTCCTTCAATGAGTGTTGATGGGTCAAAGGTTAGTAATGAAACTTCATCTGTTAAGTATTGAAAAAATCGACGCATGGATACGCGGTGTCGCTTCACTGAAACTTCGGTTAAACTTTTCACAGTTCGAAGCCAAGTCAAATAATCTAGCAAGTTGTGAAGTTCTAAACGCTCCATTTTATGCAATCCAAACTCAGCACAGAACTGGGAAAAGTGTCGTAAATCCCGTAGGTAAGCGTCAATTGTATTTTCAGAAAGCCCCTTTTCAATTCTACAAAATGTTAGAAAACCCTGTATTTCATCATAAAAAAGTGTCTTTTCTTCTGTTTGCTCAACTTCTGAAGTGTCGTGTTGCTGAATGTTTTCATTATTCTCTTTTTTGGTCATTGGTTCCTGTCTCTCCATTCACCGAGTGCCTCTACCAATGAAAGGGCTAACTGTTCACGATAGTGTGCACTTTGTAATTGTTGACGCTCTTTATCGTTTGATAAAAAGCCTACCTCATATAGTATAGCAGGCATTTTAGCGTGTACTAGCACATAAAACATCGCAGTTTTGTGGCCAAGATTTTGTTTTTCAATTGCATAAAGGTCATCTAGGCGTGCAATCGTAGTTCCTTGAACCAAACTGGCGAGTTCCATAGACAACAACATGATGTTGGTATCTACAATTGGTGGAGATGTCATATCTGCACCTTTGTTTTCTTTCATAGCCACCATTGCCGAATAGGAGTCCGTAGCTATGTCTACCGAATAGGTTTCCACGCCGTGCAATGTTGAAGATTCAGCAGAGTTTACATGTACAGAGATAAAAACATCCGCACTGGCAGAATTGGCCATCACTGAGCGTTCTTTTAATGACAGTGTTTCATCTTGTCGCCTGGTCAACAAGACTTCAAATCCTTCTTCTAAAAGTAGGCGTTCGGCCCGTAATGCCACATCCAATGCAATATCTGCTTCACGAAGCCCTTTTGCCGTTGCTCCAGTTTCTGTACCACCATGCCCGGGGTCTAATACCACCAACATTTTTTCTTCAGCCAATGTAGATTGCATTGCACTCAAGTAAATCAATAAGAGCAACAGTATACGCCAATAACGAGGATCAAACAAAATACCATGAAAGTATTGCTGAACCAGACTATATCGTTTTATCGATTGCCGACTATTCATTGTTGTGACTTTCATTCGTTGTGTTGGCTACCAATGTTTTTTGTAATTCATATAATGTCTGTAGTGCTTCAAAAGGACTGTAATCATTCAGATTCATCTCTTGAATTTTGACGAGTACATCAAAGTGGGCTTCTGGTATTTTAGGTTCTGAAGCAGACTCCGCTACTTGTCCTGAGGTCGACTGATGAGGCAAAGGTTGTAAATCAGAACCAAACAAAGACAATTGTCGATCATCCTTTTCATTTTCAGCTTCAAGATCGCGTAAAAGTTGTGTAGCTCGACGAATTACAGTGCGTGGTAATCCAGCCAGACGAGCACATTGTATTCCGTAACTTTTACCGATTTCTCCTTCTTGTAAAATGCGAAGAAATCGAATCTCACCGCGGTCTTCTTGAATTGCCACATGCATATTGATGAAGCCAGGACATTGTTCGTTGAGTTTGGTGAGTTCATGGTAATGGGTGGCAAAGATACAGCGTGCTTTGACCTTATTGTAAATCGCCTCAGCAACTGCCCAAGCAATACTCATACCATCATAGGTACTGGTTCCACGTCCAATCTCATCAAGTAATAATAACGACTGTTCTGTTGCATGATTGAGAATATAGGCTGTTTCGGACATCTCTACCATAAATGTAGATCGCCCTTCAGCCAGATCATCGCTGGCCCCAACTCGAACAAAAATCGTATCACAAATCCCGATATTTGCACGGTCTGCCGGAACATATGAACCAATTTGTGCCATTAAAACGACCAAAGCGACTTGTCGCATAATGGTTGATTTTCCGGACATATTTGGGCCTGTTAATAAAATCTGACGTCGATCGGCACTGATGACAATATCGTTGGGTATAAAACTTTCATGTAATGAGTTTTGTTCAATGATTGGATGTCGCGATTGACTGAGATTCAGGTCTAATGATAAATCAACAGTTGGTTTACAATAACGATTTTCTACGGCTACCGTAGCCAAAGAACAAAATACATCAATAAAGCCAATTCGTTGCGCCATTTTTTGAAAGATAGAAACACTGTTGGCAATCTCTTCTCGTAAAGCGATGTACAATTCTTGTTCTAAGGCTTTGCTCTTTTCACCCGCGGTTAAAATCTTCTCTTCGAATTCTTTGAGTTCAGGTGTAATAAATCTTTCGGCATTGGCAAGTGTTTGTTTACGTATCCATGTTTCAGGGACTTTATCCTTATTGGCGGCTGTTACTTCCAAAAAGTATCCAAAAACACGATTGTGTTTAATTTTAAGAGATGTGATACCCGTTTCTTCTTTTTGCTTCTCTTCCATGGTGGCAATGGCTAATTTGACCTCGGTGGTCAATTGCCGTAAAGTATCTAATTCTTGGTGATAGCCCGTATTAAAAATACCACCTTCATTTATATTTGTGGGTGCTTCTTCGTGTAAAACTTCAATGATTTGATTCGCTTGATCTAGGGGAATCTCTTTGGGGATGAAGCCAGCAAATGCGGGTAATGGTCGTAGTGTATCAAAGATATTGGGTAAATGTAAAATCGAAGCAGCCATCGATTTCAATGCTTTAGGAGAGATGGTTTGTTGAGCCAATTTCCCTGCCAGACGTTCCAAATCGTACACCGCCTGTAAACTGGTTTGAATCGTGGTCCGAAGTTCATCCGGCAATAAAGCCTCTACAGCATCTTGTCGACGTTGAATACGTTGAATATCAATTAGAGGTGCCGCCAGCCATTTGCGTAATAATCGTCCTCCCATAGCCGTTTTGGTTTTATCGAGTAAGTAGAGGAGTGTGTGCTTGCGATTAGTTCCCCGTTGGGGTTGTAGGATTTCTAAGTTGATTTTGGTGGCCTCATCCAAAACCATTTGAGAAGATATGGTGTATTTCTGGATTGATTTTACGTGTGATAAATCAGCAAAAGTCACGTCTCGAACGTAAGACAACAAAGCACTTGCAGCGCCGATAACCGGTTCTCCTGCCCTGATACCGAAGCCGTTCAAGTTGGATACTGACAGTTGTGTGCAAAGATTGGTGTAGCCAGAATCCAAATCAAACATCCATTTCTTTTGAATACTATGGGGAATTTTTTTGAGTATCGCTTCAAATTCTGGTAAATCGGCTAATTTCTTTTGCAGTATCACTTCACGCGCTTGCAAACGTTGAATCTCACCGATGACTTGGATGAGATTGGGTAATTCAGTGGTAATAAATTCTCCGGTGGATACATCCAATGCTGCCACACCAAAGGGACCTCTGGTAGATTGTAAAGAGTGTAAACCTACTAGCCAATAACTTTCTTTTGAGTCAAGTCCGTCCGTATCCCATGGTACACCTGGCGTAACCACCCGTGTCAATACTCTTTCGAGCATCTTCTTTGCAGCGGGGTCTCCTTTTTGTTCAGCAATAGCGACTTTAAATCCAGCCTGAGCAAGTCGAGGTAAGTAGCCCTCCAAGGCATGAAATGGGATTCCGGCCATTGGTATGGGTTCTTCATCTTTTTTATTGCGACTGGTGACATTTAAATCCAGTACTCTTCCTGCCACATTGGCATCTTCTAGAAAGAGTTCATAGAAGTCCCCCATTCTAAACAACAACAATGCATCGGGAACTTGTTTTTTTATATTGATGAATTGTTGCATCATTGGTGTTTTCAATGCAGAGTTATGTAAAGAAACATTGCCATACCAATCAGGTTTTAATGGTCCCTTCTGGGTGTCGACCAGATTCTGCTCGGTGCCTTTTTTGTTTTCACTATCTTCGGTTGCTGTGGTCATTATTCTTCCTATGATACATCAGATATCGAATGTGGTTCTGTAAATGAAACTTTCGCCTGTACAATAAACAATTGGAAGCCATCTAGTTTCTCTTGTTGGATATGTTTGGAATCAATTGGGGTTGACCAACTTTCAACTTGGCCCCAGTCTGGATGCCGCATCAAAAAGTCATCAACTACCTGTTGCCCCTCGAAAGGATGCAGTGAACAAACACAATAGGCAAGGATGCCGCCTTTCTTCACATATTTTGCAGCAGTTGCCAATATTTGTCGTTGCAAAATGCTATTGGCCTTCACATCAGATTCGGTTCGGTTCCACCGTATCTCGGGATGTTTGCGAATGACACCCAATCCTGAACAAGGAGCATCCAAAAAGACGGCATCAAATTGACCCAATGATTCATTCCATTCAGTGGCATCTTGTTGAAAACTGGGAATCTCCATGTTCAATCGTGTACAATTCTCCTGAAATCGTTTTAGACGGTGTTCACTAATGTCCAAAGCTGTCACCTTAGCACCCAAGGAGTGGAACCGAAAACTTTTCCCTCCTGGCGCCGCACATACATCCAATACACTCGGATTTTCTGATGACAAGTGCGCATAAGTAATGTCAACAACTTGAACGGCTGCTGGGTTCATCACCCACCAATCTCCTGCTTCATATCCTTTCCACCGGTTGATTGGGCCATGTTGATTTGAATAAAAAGTATTTGGTACCACGATTTTATCAATTGTACAAAGTGTCTCGATGACATCGATATATTTGTTGATTATGCCATCATCTTTTAAGACCAGTCCCACGCTCGGGTGCAATTGGAGAGATTTGAGCCATTGACCATTTTGTCTCCACAAATCGAGTAACCAATCGGGAAAGTTTTGGTTGGCGTATACCCCTTGGGGAAGTTCGATTTGACGTAAAAATGCATTCACAAACTTCGATTGAGCATGAAACTTGGACTCTTTACAAATCTGTACGGCTTGATCAATCACTGCATGGGGAGGCGTTTTGAGAAAGTACAGTTCATACAGTGCCAATCTTAATAATCTACGAACCCAAGGTTTTGGTCTTTTTCGGGCATTGGTGGAA
>CAKZLX010000650.1 GCA_937127265.1 uncultured Pseudomonadota bacterium | reverse complement strand
TGGCCACCTCGGAAACATCCCAAGCACCACCAACCACATCAAAGGCATCGGTAATCCGTACCGAATCTTCAGATGATTCAATTTGAACATCGCGCTTACCAAGTGCCGCAGCATTGGACAAAGTCATCCGTCCATAAAGATTTTGGGCATCCAAAACGGTAATCTCTTCCACCAAAATGTCTGGATTTTCACCAAAACGATCAAAAAAGGTAATCTCGGGTGTCGATGAGAGAAAATCAGTGCCACGTGCCCGTACCGTAAACTCAACCGTATCGCCTTGGCTTGCTTCGCCAGGCTCAAAACTGGCGACCAAACCCACGCGATCTACCTGAAAACCATCGTACAAAATGGTACTGCTATCCCCTGAATCGACTCGAACATCATGCCATCCAGCGGCGGCATCGGTAGAAACGGATATCAAAGCTTCGGCTAAGGTTGGAGACAACACTGAAAACTCCAAGACTTCGATACCATCACCAAAGAAGGGCCACGCCACGCCGGATTCCCAAGTGGTATTGGTGCCAAGAATTCCAACACTGACCACTTCACCCATCTTGGCTTGGTTTGGCTCAATGATCAAAGAGTCGGCAACAACCGTAAATTCCTTTTCTAAAAAGTAGGTTCCTTTGCCAGTAGATACCGTAACGTCACGCAGTCCCAATTCAGCATCTGGTTCAATTTGGATATCTGCGGTGGCATTCCACCCATCCTCAATATTGAGTTGCAACACCGAAATTCCGGCACCGAAATCCACTGAAGATGTATCATTATAAGTGAAAGCGGAGCCCGAACCATCAAAACGTACTTGCATCGAGGTTCCCTGGCCCCCACTAGGTGGAGACAAAGACAAGACACTCATCTCTTCTTCAATCTGTTGCTTTTCTTCATTTTGATTACAGGCCAAGGTAAGCAAACCCACCGCCATTAACATGAGACGAATCATCTTCATACTCCAAAAATTACAAGGATCATATATTGATATCCCATTTATTGTAGTCTAGCACAGGATTGCAGAACACCACCAAGACAGAATTTCAGTATTTGTGACATTTTTTAAGACAAAATACTTGACGATATAGAAATTAGTGGTTATAATACTTACACAATCTAATAAAGGACATTTTTATGGACAAATACAACTTTGAACAGGCCTTACACATTATTATCAATCATGAATATACGCAAGACAGCAAAACATTTCGTGTGGCTTCTCGTATCGTTTGGAAAGAATTGATCTTGATTTCGGCCAAAATCAATCCCTATAAAAATGACGAGATGACCAGCACACTCTTTTATCGTCTGTTGAATCGTCGTAAACGTCCATTCACACCTATTGCCACGCCTCGTGCCTATGTCTATACTGCTTTCAAAAATATTCAAAAAGACATCTGGCGCAAAGAGAAACAGGTTCAAGGATACACAAATCACCTAGGTGAATACCAACAGCACCGATCTTTGGATGAGTATGTCTTGGATTCAACCCAAAGTCTCCACGAAAAGATCGCCGCACCACTAATGGATGACCCCAAAGAAGATGATGTCCTACAACTGTCTGCCCTCAAAGAGATGATTCGAACACATCTGTATGGGGTGACACCCAAACAAATCCGTTGTAAAAGCCCCAAAGGAAAGAAAACATTTTTAAAAGCCGCCAAACGTTTTCAAGAGTTCTCCGAAGGTACCTACACCATCAAAGAAGCGACGCCTTATAAGCAATTTGATCGCCAACGTCATTTGATGCTTGAACACTTGCAAACACAGTTGCCTTCAACAAAATCTGAGGCCTTCCAATACATCATGCAATATGTAGATGATAATGACCTGTGTGCCCTCCGTAATGCGAAAATTGAAGAGGCAAGAGAAGATAAAAATCTCAACCCTGAAATTGTGCATCGTCAAATTGAAGCGGAAATTGCCTTTCGTTCCTTATTTGCATACATCAGTGCCAATACTTCCTTACCAGGAACCCAAGTACAAGATTTACTGTTAGATCCCACTGCTACCGGATTATTTGCACACTGTCAGTATCAACTGTTCCACTTGGAAATGTTCCGTACCAAAAAGAAAAAGAAAAATGGACTGGAATCTCTGTATTGTCAATTTGTCTAAAATCCTATCTTTGTATCGTTCATCTAGTTAGAACTAAGACAACGTGAATGGAGTACCCCATGTCTACCACAGAATTTTTCCATGACTTCTTACAACGAAAAGAACTCTCTGAACTACATCTTTCCGAATGCTCGATTGAAAATCAGCCAAACACTGGGAAGTTTGATGCTGATCCACTAATGTATCCACAATCCCCTAGTGACATGAGTCAGACTGAAGAAGTGAACTGGTTAAACACTTTGAGCACAGTCTTAAGTGGTGAATCCGAAAAAGCAAAATTGACATTTTCCGAAGCCATCAATCTACATCATGATGTTTTTATCAAACAAACGTCCTCTTTCACCTCGCATTACACAAACGTCACCTGTGATGTGCTGGCCAAACATAACCTGTCTATATTTCGATACATCAACAACCCTGAACTGATTATTTTGTACGGACTTACCCCAACTATTGAACTGGATATTGCTTGTGCCAACAGTAATCGGGGAGATGATTACGTCATTATGGAATTTGCCCATGGTGAGCATCGTGACAATATTATCGGTCTATTTCTTTCAGACACACTACTACACATATTTTTCACCCCCGAGAAGATTCTGCTGCATGAATCATCAACGCCTCAATTCCCAATGATTCAATACACCCCACCATTTACACCATCTGCCGGCAGTACACTGGAAAATATGTCACTACGTTTGGGTTACGGTCTACGATACGAAAACCCTGAGGTGGCCTCTCCACTCTCCATGGGAACACCAGATCTAGAAACCTTATTGGCAGATCATGTATTTCAAGCCCCACAGATACCTGCCGTATACCATAGATCACTTGAACAACTCTTTGTAAAGTATACCTATGAACTGCTCAGTACCATGCCTACCTCGATCGATATCGACGAATCCTCGGTTGTCGAGTGGCTTTTGTTGCGAGATAAAACGGAATCGCTCTTTATGGTCGTGGGCCAGTGGAAACCATCCTGTAAAGAAACATTGTTTGATATCGATAGCCGATTTCCTTCTCACCTCATTTCACACATCCTTCCTTCCTCGCGTATATTGAGTGAGGCATGGAAACAAGACCCAATGTGTTGGTGGGGACAAGGTGCCTTTATACACGACTTATTAAGTGAATGATCATATCCAAGAATCCATGGACCGCCTGAGGAAAACAAATGATTGACTACGATGGTCTCTCTGACAATCACGGTTCTATCGTCGCTTATAGACCAATAGCAAACCCCTTCCCTTGGTGTTTTCGCTCTTCGTTCATCCCTTCTGTTCGTCAAAACACCTACGGTATTGCACCAATCATCGGTGTTCTTTCGAAAACTGGTCACACCTTTGTATCGGCAATCGTCATCGATGATGCTTCCGTTCCCCATATTGTTCTTCAAGATAAACAAATCCAACAACCCCATCTACAACATGCCGTACAAACAGCCCGCGAATGGTTATTGGACAACTTGCCCATTTGGCTTCGTTTCTCCTCCTCCCACACCAGTGATATCTATCAATTGAATGGTCCCCAACGAATACCCACTGTCGATGGGGCCTCCGTCGGTTTAAGTGCAACTTTGGCACACATCAGTGCATTGTTAAAACTCCCACTCCCTAGTAACTGGATGTACTCTGCCACTATTAATGCCCGTGGTGAGGTTGGAGGGGTCAGCAGCATCGAGAAAAAGGTACAAGGTATTCGCCAACTGTGCCCTACCGTCGACACTTTGGTCATTGGTAATTTTGAAACCCAAGGCAATCAGGTGACCAATCTAATTGAGAATGCAGGACTCAAAGCCCATGTTGTTCACACGATTGAAGAAGCGATGGCGATCATTCCAATCGGTCCTTTTGCTTCGATCTTGGATGCTTTCGAAGCCTCTCTAGAACAATGGGTTCAGCAAAGTGATGAGGAATTGCATAGTTTTATTCAACATATTTTCCTCTCTGCACTCCAAGGCTTCAGTCAATTGTACGGTTGGGGTAGTTTGCGCAATCTGCTCCACAAAATTCAAACGCACCCAATTTTATGGTCTCGTTTACCACTACATCTCCAATGTAAAGTCGATATTACCGCCCTGATTGCTTCGCGCTACTATTTTGGTCGAGAGTATACTCACAGATCTGACACTTGGGATGGCGTACTCTTTGGAGAAAAACATTACCAGTGGCTGACTACCTGCCCTCGTAGTGAACAGTTGCAAACACTTCCACACTTGATCCAGCAAATTACCGAGTGGCCGAGCAGTATTTCCTGTCCAGAGAAAATCCTCACGATGGCACAAGCCACCCTACCGACCCCTACAGTCGAATGGATCCCCCCCTTACACCTCAAACTCTCCGGTAGTTGGGGGCGATACTTGGTCACCCATACAGATCGATACGAAGAGGCTTTTCAATGGCAACGGCTGTGTTTTGAACAGTGGTGTGCTCACGGTTTGTACGACCAAGCATCTTACCCGTTGTGTGCCCTGATGGATTTGAGTCTACACCTTCCCCAGTATGATCCGGTGATTGAGCAGTTGTGGATCCAGTTTAAACGACTCCCCAATTCTCGAGTATCACAAATTAGACGGTTCATTCCAAATCACTGGAAAAAACGCTTGTTTTAACGACTGTGCAATCAAGCACCATTCCAGAAAACAAAACTTGCATTTGCATTTCTGGACCAATCTAGATATGTTCTTAAAGAATCTAGATCCCAAAAGGGATTGTGTATCCATATTTTAGAGGTGAACGATGGCTCGCAAATGTGATTTAACTGGTAAACGACCAAACGTAGCAAACAAAGTATCCCACTCCAACATCAAGACGAAAAAACGTCAACTTCCTAATATCCAAAAGCGCAAGTTGTGGTATGCAGAAGAAAGCCGTTTTGTAACATTGAAAGTATCCACCAGTGCATTACGTACTGTCAACAAGAAAGGCTTGAAAGCATTTGCTGATGAAATGGGTATCGATCTTAGCCGTCACTAATCGCCGTCACTAATCTGGATCGTCACTAAATTGAGTCGTTACTAAGCCAGGCCGACATTGGTTTGGGTCGTTATTAAGTCAGATTGTCAGTGATTGAGTTATCAATGAGCAGGTATGACCTTTTGTACTCTATAATCAAGACTCACACAAGTGAACAAATCTTTATCCAAATGCTTGTATCATCGACGATTCTTATTGACCTATGAAAGTGTACTGCCATGTGAATGAAGAGGACTTGCTCCTCTTTATTTGTTTTTTAGCATCTTTATGTTGACCTAGATTAATTGTCGAGTTGGACTTTCAAGTGATACTGCGCTCTACTGTCGGACAACACGTTCAATCGCATCATTCAACTGGCGCTTGGAAAATGGTTTTTGTAAAAAACGCACCCCAGCCGGACGTGCAAACTCTCCGATACCTGAAATTAAGACCACTTTGTACACCCATGAGGGATGCTCTTGCTGAATAACTTGTACCAACTCCAAACCACTCATCTTTGGTAAGTTGATATCGAGCAACACAACATCCATCTGCTCTGTCCACATCATCTGGGCTTCTTCTGCTGTGTTGGCAGTGTAAATCTGATGTCCTTGTAAACTCAACAAAGCCACAACCGTCTCTCGCAAGATTTCGTCATCATCCACAACCAAAATATGAAGATTAGTGGTTTGTTGTTGGGTCATTGCCAATTGCAATGTCAACTGTCTATTCCCTTGACACTGAAAGAACACTTTACAATCTGTAAAAATGACGTTCAACATTTGTAAATGTTGTTCACGAGTGGACGATGTTAAAACCAACGGAACCGTTTCATCCAATGCATTTTGTAGATCACGAAAGAATCGCTGGGCACTTTCGGTCAAGTCACATTGCAAAATCAAACTGGCCGTTGACTCTCGTTTTTCAATTCGAATCTGCTGTAGGTTTTGCCTCCCTTCCATTCGTTCTAAAAGTAATTCCAGCGCAATGCGAATACGGTTCTCATCATTATACACAAACAACGATGGTAGACTATCAAAATCAAACTGATGCTCTTCAGAGCCAAAGACCTTTTTCAAAACTGTGTTCATGGAAAATTGGGTCAACTG
>CAKZLX010000649.1 GCA_937127265.1 uncultured Pseudomonadota bacterium | reverse complement strand
CGTTCCAGAATTTTGGCAGTGAAAGGTGTAGACGGCTTCTGGAGCAATCTGGGCTTGGTTTTCCCATGGTTCACCACAAGTGTAGCATCCACCATCGGCACACTCTCCTCCCAAATGGCTATCTTCGCTAGCATCGACTACACCATAAAAGGTGCTAGAACAGGTCAGGTTGCCTTGAATTATTTCTTCGGAGGGGCAGTTCGCCCAAGCGGCTTGTAAAAGAGTCCAGAAAATCATAGTGACCTCAAACTGTTGTGAACCCACACGCTGATCCATTCGCAGTGTGGTGTATTGGGAAATTGATCGATGCCTTGGATTTGTTGTAAAGCATACCCCATTGTACGCAATTGTTGACCGTCTTTACAGAGTGTTCTGCCGTGACAAGACACATAGAGTATCACTTGGGGCTTTCTAGTTGCTTTTTCGATGGTTTGCAATGTATGCCCTAGACCGGAACGAGGTGGATCGACCAGCATGGCCTCTGCTTGTTCGAGCAGTTCAATAGATGCGTTGGTTTGTCGTTGAATGTTCAATGGAGACACCACCACATTCTCAATCTTGTGGTGTTTCAGGGCTTGTGTTAGTGCTTTGCGCGCCAACGGAGATGATTCGGTAGCGATGACCTTTTGCACCAACTGGGACAATGGTAGCGTGAAGGTACCAGAACCGGACCCGAATTCTAACCAAGTGCCAAGGTCTCTATACGATTGCATAAGGCGTTCGATCTGTTGTACGAGATATTTGACCCCTTTGTTGCTGGGTTGTGAAAATCCACCGACCACCGACCATAAGATGAACTGTTGATTGGTGGAGGGGAGATAGGTTGAGAACCAGTGTCGCAGAAAAGGGGCTTCTAGTTTGAGCCGTTGATTGCTTTGTTGAAGGTACTTTCGACGTTGTCCAAGTTCAATGTGGGCTTTGTCCATCCAGCGTGTCAGCCATCGTGCTTCATTGAGAAGGGTTCGGATATCGATATTGGCAGCATCAATCCAGAGGCCCCATTGACCGTGAGGATTAACCCGAAGTCGAAAACTGGCACGATCGATTGGTGGAGGGTCATCCCGCAAGGCTTCAATCAGATCTTGGACGTCCTTAGTGGTTGCCGGGCATCGTCCTATATCCACCAAATGTTCTCGTTCGATGTCATAGAGACCTAAAATCGCTTGGTCACCAACACGCTCAAAAGAAAGGTCGACAAACAGACGTTCCGCTGAGACACCCAATGAAGCCACGGTTATCTTCTCGGAGTGGGGTATGTCATATTCCAACAACAGGTTGGTCATCTCGGTGGCTTTGTTTATTTGCTGAGTTGATAAAGGAGTGGTTATCCATTCGCAACCAGAACATTGATTGGCCAGTGGGCAGAGGTTACTTTTCTTTCCAAATAAACTTGATAACATGTGGTGTGACTCCATACCGATAGTTTATTCTTTTTGAACGTTTTGATCCATTCACCATCCATCCGGAACCAATGTTTTGAAAAATACCATCCAAAAACAAACTGGGTTTGAAAATCGATTGTGGTGGTTTGTTTTCTGTATTGGCCTGTGGTTGCCATTTTTCAACTTGGGTTGGGATTGGTCGGGGCAGGTGATTTCGATCGCTGACTCTGAATTTCCAGTGAAGGTTTGGTCCTATATCACCTTTTCAGATCCCAGTATGTGGTTTGGTGGTCTGGTTGATACCGCCTCGTTCCCCAATCAGGGTGCCTTGAACAATCCCGATATCTTTGCTGGGGTATTCTTTTGGTGTACTTCTTTTCTTCCCTTGGGACTGCGTTTTAACCTATTGTTGCTGTTGGTGATGGGACTCAATGTGTTGTCAGGAGTATTTTTGGTCCGACAATTTTCGGTCTCTAAGTGGGTGGCCTTGCTCGTTGGATTTTTCTGGGCTTGGCAACCGTTGTTGCTTAGTTACGGTTTTGCTAGCAACATCACCGATTTGACCCATGTTTGGCCCTATGCGATGGGACTGGGTTTTCTACAACGGGCGTTGGTAGAGGATAACACTGAAGATGGTCAATTTGCAGGGCTGTTCTTTGCTTTGGGCTTTGTGACCTGTCCTTACAGTTTTGTATTGTTTATTCCGATTTTGCCGATGTTGATATGGTGGGTACGAAGAAATTCGGACAGATGGGTATCCTTGCTGTGGAATCTATCTTGGGTAGCGGGGGGATTGTTGTTGTTGTATGGGGCACGAGTTGGCTACGTCATGCAACAAGAGGGATCTTTGGTAGCAGCAGATACGGTGGAGTCAGTACGACATGTCTATCCTTTCGATGGTTTGCGGGCTGACAAGGAGACGCGCTTTACGGCGTTTTTGATGGAAATGACTGGTCTATATCCAAGACCTGTAGTGATCATGGAACAAGTGGCCCGTTTTTCACGTCATTTTCAATGGGGTGTGATCACTTTGGGGTTGGTTGTTATGGGGTTGGTGGTCAATCGTGGTTTTCGATGGTTTGCTCTCAGTGGTATCGTGGTTGGCATTGGCACCAGTATTGGTCCATTTGTCTCGATTGATCCCTTTACCGAACTATCAAATCCATACAACCCTGTCTATTGGTGGTCCTATACACTGCCTCTTGGCAAAATGATTTTGGAGCCTTTTCGTTATGTTTTGGTTGCCGGTGTGTTCATGACTCCACTGGTAGGGATGGCTCTGCATCGGATGAAGCGCTGGGGACTGTTGTTGGGGGTGTTGATGCTTGGAGAGATGGCTTGGCGTTCACCACAGTTTCTCCTGCCGACACAACCGATCGCTTGGGATGCACGTTTGGATTCATTGGAGATAGAGGAGGGTGGTGTAGTGCATCTTCCCTTCTTTGTGTCCCACAGCAACCGTTTTGATCGGCGCCATTTCTTGTACCAGTTGCAACACCAGCGTCCAATTTCGGATCCGATTATGGGTTTTCCGGCTCCATTTACCATTGAGAATGCGGTTTTATGCCAGTTAATTCATGCAGAAACAGTCATCTTTCCAATGGAATTTTTCCCTTGTAGTGTAGAAACACTTCGTAAGGGCTGGGTTGAATTGCAAGAGGTTGGGGTTCGGACCATCTTGATTGATTCAACCTTGTATGCACCTGCGGATTGGCAAAAAGTGCAACGGATTATCCAAACGTTACCAGTAGAACCGATTGAAAAGCAAGGCTTGTTTATGGTGAAGATTCCAACCAAGCCTGAATAGTCTCGCTTGCAAGGGTGTGTCCAGTGATAGTCCAATGCTTATCTCTTGGATAATATAAGGCATTAGGGGTGGGGTGATTGGTAAAGATAGGGTACAGAGATAGGATTTGTGCGTCTGTAATTCCCGCTTGTTCAAGCATGGAGAGACTCTGTGATTCTAGGTTCCAGTTCCAAGAGTCTGTATCGGGGTATTGTTGGTGAACCTGCTCTCGGAAGGCAGGTGAAACTTCTTCGATACTGGGAAAGAGAATGATGTTGAGAATAATTTTATTTTCTTTACATAACTTATTGATCTGTTGGAACAATACACCCGTGAGCATCCAAGCCTCACTCCAAATCTCTGAAATGGCTGGGTTGTAAACGTCCCAGTCTCGTGGGAGTCCTTTAAGTGACATCTTTTCCTTTCGTTGTTGTTCAATATCACTGTACCGCAACCACCATCTCCAAAGGTGACTGTGTCTTGCTAGGGGATAGTTGTCCACCGTTGGTTCAGGCATTAGGACTGACACATTCGATTGATTTATTGTGTTTATATCCACAAAGGGTTTGTCTGATTTGCTCTCCAATGCTGGGTGATTGTTCAAGATATCATTGGAAGGAAGAAAGCCAATCATGACTTTTTTTGGTTTCACTGTCTGTAGCCATTCTTGCAACAACAACCATTCGGTGGTGGTTCCTGCCCCCGGTACTCCCATGGACCACACGGTACTGTTAAGGTTGTCGTCCAATTGGCGACCGATGGCTTTCTCCATCGGTACTTGTGCTCCTTGAACAAAGGAATCACCGATAAAGAGAATATCAGGTGGTTCTGTTAGGTTCCATTCTCGGTCGACAAAACCAAAATGATTGACCTCTACCTCCGTTTTGAATTCAGGTTGGATGTTCCAATGTTTTCCAACTGTGGTGAAGCGTCCTCGGTTTAAGAGGCTGTCCGTAGATTGGAGCGGTACTTGCGGTCGAAAAAGACGATAGGTAACCTCAGAGAGCAACAGTCCCATCGAGATCCCAAACCCCATTAAGCTGATTCTATTGCGCCAGTTTTTTTTGGAGGCGGTTCGTCTCGCCATTGGATCTCTGGAAAGGTTTCTCGGTAAAATGTTTGCAATTGTATTCTATTGGTGTCTGGTGCAGAAGTATTCCAGATCAAAAGGTTATCTACATCATGAACGATTGGGTTACCCAGTTGCTTCGATAAGCCTGCTTTGAGTGTATTGAGATCGGTGGGTTGAAACCAGTTGCTGTGTAGCACCACCGTACCAATACCCAGTTTTGGTAACAGTGCTTGCCAATCTCTCTTTTGAGTGTGCAGTAAATCTTCAAATAGCAGGCCCCGCAGATGCCAATCGACACTATCTCGGGTACTGGTACCCATGCAAGAGAGTAACAGTGGTCGATGATGGGTGCTTTGTTGTAGGCAGAGATAGTTTTTGATGTACAAAGGGTCCACATCACTTTGTGGCGTAAACATTGGATACAGTTCTAAGATAGCGCCATCTGAATCTTGCAAGGTCGCATAGGCGTCAGCAATCGGGTAGGAACGGACACCTTGGCGTAGATACCATCCTTGAATGATCGTTTGATTGATCAAGACCAGTCCCAGCACGATTGCTTGATATCGTGGTTGGGGGATATACTTGGTGACCAAGAACCCGAACAACAAGGCACCTCCCAAGTCTGCCATCCAATGAAATCGAACTGGAAAATGAATGAATCCAGTCCACGATTGATGAGCAAATAAGGAAAAAAACCAAGGTATACCAATATTGACGTCAACCAAGGCGACTTGAAAGCCAAAGGAGAGAATGACACCGAACCAAGCAAGAACCCACCACAATCGCCAAGACTCTGGTAACCGTAACCAAGGCGTACCAAATAGCATCCATAAACCAAAGATATTACCAACAGGTCCCAAAGAATGTGCAAACACATCAATGTCTGGATTCCACATCAAGTAGTTCCACAAGGTCGTACTCCCCATGTTGACGGCATCGCCTACGGTATTGGCTGCATCTTCAAAACGATCGTGGCGAATGTAAAGAAACAGAACACTGTACCCAATACCCATAGTTAGTAAGGGTAAGAGTGTTTTGGTAAACCACTGTTTAATATTGTAGCGTGGTTGAAGATACAACACCAACACCAACAACATCACCGAGGAAACGATGCCAAGATAGGCAGAAGTGAGAATCGCACCCATCCAAGAGATGACAAATAAGATGTACCAACGTTGCTCCTTAGACTGTTGAAATTTCAACAGAGACAGACCACTACAAGGCAACCAAAATAAACTAGAGAGATACCAACTTCCCTCCAAGATAGAGTTGAGCAGGGTGCCGTTCAGTCCGAACAACAAACTGACTGTCCAAGCCGAAAGATGAGTACATCCCCACGCACGGGCAAAGTGTTTGGTGATCCAAAAATTGAGTGTCAACGAACCAATCAACAACATCATCAATAAGACTGGTGGGGGGATGAGGCCTTGATTGAACCACAATGCCCCAACCCATAACCAAGAATCCAAGTGCCCAATCGGACTGTTAAAAGGGAAGTTGGTTTCGGTAAATTGCCAGTGCTCAACCTGTTGAATCCCTTCTGCCATCCACAACAATCCAAAAATGTCAAAATGTCGGGTCACATTGGTCCATGGATGAATCAGCAAGGGCCAGGTCAGCAGTATGGCAAGACAGGCTGAGATGATGAAAGAGCGCACCAATTCATTGCGTATCACGAGCGTCTTCTTTGGTTGAACCAGATGATCAATCCCAATATATTCAGTACGATGATAGCCCAAATCGCAATCAACCACTCACGTGAAGACACCATGACGCCATTTACCTGATTCGGTGAATGTAAGGCGATTCGGTCGGCTTTCCACTGGCTTCCAATCTTGCGGGTTTGAAAGGTAAGGGTCACTTGTTTGGTGTTGGGAAGGGTCAATAAGCCATCAAAGAGAGGATAGGAAAGCATTGGTGACTGAATGCGTATCCTCTCTGGACTGTTAATGGGTCCTTCAAATAGACATGTCCAAATGTCGTCTGTTTCTCCATCCCAAGCGAAGTCTGGACTGTCTGCACACTGTAAAGTAGTGGTATTCTGTCCCTTTACAACTGATGCTTGAATTGAACCTAGGGATTCGTGGTGATGTATCTTTAAGAGCAGTACAGATTTTGAATTTTCGGCAGATGCAGGATTACAGACACTGAAAAACAGACAGAGTATTGTGGTGAATTGGTACAACATCCTTTCAATCTGTCACAAAAGATTGCGACTGTAAGAAACTTTTGACCTGCTGTAAGGGTTTTGGGTGCAAAATTAAACTTGGATGCCGACCTTTTACAGAAATCCATTGGTGGTCTCTTTCCAGTTTGGTTTCCGAAAGACAGACTTTGCCATCGTTGTCTTCTTTAAGCCAGGGTGAATATCCAGCCCCATTCTGTTTGCAACCAGCTATGATGCCAACGGGGATGTGTGCAGGGGGTTCTTCTAAAACGTTTGGTGCTTTTGGTAATAGGGGGGCCAATGGGTCCCAACCCAATTCGTGAATCGGAATCCATCGCCTTACCCAATCTGCCATTTCAGCCCCTTGATTCGGTGGGGCTATCATTACCAGTTGCTGAATTGGCGTATCGGGGTAAAGAGTTAGCAACGCCCGTACCAATAGTCCACCCATGCTGTAGGTGACAACATCCAGTTTGGAGACCTGATGAGTTTCTAGTGCCTCTTGGATTTGTTGATGTAAGAGGTGTGCATGTTCTTCCAATGGAGACATGTGCAGGCCAAATGTTGGCGTGTAAGAAGCTTTATAATCCAACTCTTTCAAGGTATGAGCCAACCACCACATGGAGGCTCCTGTACGTAGGAACCCATGTAGGCAAAACAACACGCGATCTGGTTTCATTAGGCAGCTTTGTCTTTTTTCTTGGTTGGGGTGGCATTCCACACACGGGTTGCCAATGCCATACCCACGATGCCGATTAAGACCATCGAGATTGGCCAAGCAGTCCAATTGTTAGGGTCGGTGACTGGCCCAGTGAGTTCGCCCGCTTCGGTGAATTCTTCTTTTGGAAGAACCATCCCATAGGTCAAAGACATTACACCCGTACCCAAATAGACGAAGCCATCAATGATTCCCACGGCGATACCAACGTTCTTTTTACCACCAAAGTCCATTGAGGCAGTTCCCGAAAGCATACCGTGTACACCAATGACACACATTGAGGCCAAAATACAAACGATCCCTGCCGGAGACAAGGTGACATCTTGACTCAGTTGAATTGCTTCCATATCAATGGTGAAATAAAGGGCAATCGAGAAAACAACCACACCCGCGTACAAAATGGCAGCAACCGGACCACGACGAGATTCGAAGATACGGTCAGAGATGATCCCTGCAATTACGCCACCCATAATCCCCGCGACACAGAGGAACATTCCCCAGTGATCATAAATGAAGTCACCTTTGAGGTGCAAAGTGATGTCGGTTTGCTTGGCAAAGGTTCGGTACCACTGCATCGGCGCCTGGCGGATAAAGCCACTGCAAAACTCAATGCAAGCGATGGTGATAATGACCGGATTGCTCATCATTTTCTTGAAGACTTCCAATGGCGGCAATTGTGGACCGTCATCACCCGAAGAGGCATCAGCGGTATCAAAGTCCTCACAACCTGCTTCACCTGGAGAGTTTTGCACCAAGAAAAAGTCAGCCACCCAAAAGATGCACAACAAAACAGTGGGCACTAGAAAGACCGCTATTGCTCCCATGCCAATGTCCTTGTCACCATTGACCAAGAGGGCCTCTGGTCCTGCACTGAATCCATTGACAATGGCATAGCCCCAGTCAAAGGCAAAGTAGATACCCAAGGAAATCAAGATTCCAAAAATAGCACCAAATACACCTCGTTCGCGAACGTGAAACCATGGGGCATTACACTTGACTACTGCGATCGCTCCGAAACTTTGAAAGTACATGTTGAGACCGTATAATCCAGCAAAGACCATCACAAAGTTCTCGGCAACAAAGGATGCTAATGGACCATCGGCGACCAGATTCCAAGTGGCCAATCCCATCAGCAAGTTGGCCAAGGCTGCACCACCTGCACCCAACAGGATGGCTTTTCGTCCACCAAACCGATCGGTGAGAGGACCATTTAAGAGGAAAGCTGAACCATAGACCCAAACCCCAACAGTAAAGATGAATCCGAAATCGTCATTCCCCATCAATGCACCACCACTGGGGTCGGTCATTTCTTCAAAGGCAAACTTGGACACCTTTAAATTGTAGCGTCCCATGTATAAAAAGGCATAGGTTAGACCAAGTGGTAACCAGTTCATAACCCGACGTTTTTTAAACTTGTCAGAGTGGTTAATCCCCTCAACAGCCGGTAAACGTCCCAACACAAAGCCAACGACGGCTAACAACATTGCAATGGCAATAATTTCACTGTTCATTTTATTCCTCAAAGTAAAGAGTACAATCTAGATATTTTTTGCTCAATCTGTATACTGTAAGGGTAGTGTTCGTCAAACATTGTCGTGTGAAGAACCGATGACATTTTGAAAGCAGTCGTTATTAATGATTGACTTTTCGATATATGTTATCACAATACAGTACCAGTGAGACCGTGGAGAAAATCGTGCGCGAAGGTGTGGTTGAAAAATTTGGTAAATATGAACTTATCGAAAAGATTGCCGCTGGTGGTATGGCAGAGGTCTTTCGGGCACGTTCCAGAGGTGCTGCGGGTTTTGAAAAGATTTTGGTGATCAAGAAAATCTTGCCAAAGTTGGCTGAAGATGAAGAATTTCAAACCTTGTTTTTGGATGAGGCGCGCATTGCGGTTCAGTTAATGGACGTGAATATCGTTCAGGTGTATGACTTGGGTGAGCTTGAAGGGCAGTATTTCATGGCGATGGAATATGTCGATGGTATTGATCTTAGTAAGTTGATGCAAAAAGCCCGTAAGGTAAAAGGTGATTTTCCCATTCGATTGGCGCTCTTTATCATTTCAGAGGTCTTAAAAGCACTCAATTTTGCCCACAATCGAAAAGGATCGGATGGTAAAAGTCTCAACATTGTGCATTGTGATATCTCTCCCCAAAATATTTTAATTTCTCGTTCGGGTGAAGTGAAACTAACTGACTTTGGGATATCTAGAGCCGCGTTTCAAATGGAAGAGCAACACCAAGTGATTCGTGGCAAGTATGCTTACATGGCACCCGAACAAGTTGAGGGTCGTGTACTCACTGGACAAACCGATATCTTCGCTTTAACGATTGTTCTCTGGGAGTTACTCGCAGGAAAGCGTTTGTTTAAAGCCAAAGAAAAAGCCCAAACCTTGAACAATGTTCGCAAGGCAAACATTCCATCATTGCATCGTGAACGACCTGAGATTACCAGTCAATTGGAAGATGTGGTCAACAAAGGACTCAAAAAGAACCTCAAAGAACGCTATGGAAGTGCCCTTAGAATGCTGGAAGCCTTGAGTGCGGTTATGCGTTCGGAAGGTTTTCGAGCCACCAATAACGATTTGGCACAATTCATGCGCGAACTGGACTACGAACAAAAGTCTGGCTCTACCATGATTCAAGGTCATGCCAGCGCCCAACCCGTTTTGCCCCAAACCATTGTGGTCGTTTCACTCGAAATCATCAAGCCCAAAAATAAACAAGCTGCACCACGGGTGAGCACAAAAGAAGTACTGAATACTTGTATTCAACTGATTGATAAATACAAAGGTGCAGTTTGGGAGCGAAACGATGGATCGCTGGTGGCGGTTTGGGTTGTACAAGAATCGTTGGAGGCGACCTGTCGTCGTGCCATGCAAGCGACTTTCTCGATTCGAAAGTATGCCCATCAATCGGATTATCGCATCAGTGCTGGGATTGCTCCCGGTGTCGTGCGGATTGGTAAGCAAAATCAACCACCTGTTGGTCATTGGCAATTGGCGGGTCCATTTTATTTAGCACGTTGGATGATGAACTTATCTGCACACCGTGGAAAGGTCTTGATGACCAAGGTGGTCTCCAAAACACTTAAATCTCCACCACAACCTCTCGGACGTATTCAAGTACAAGCAGACGCTTCGATTTGCTTGTATGAACGTTAGTGTTGGGTGTGCAGTATTGGTGAACAAGATGGCACTGGTTTGATGATGTGCTACATTAACATGATGAGACCTTCTTTTTTGACTAGAACATCAATCATGGTAGCCGTACTCTGGTACACGACTGGTTGTACCGATGATGTCAGCAAAGGCGCACAGGAGTCTGATTCTTTTGTACCGACCACGCCGACACCTTTTACAGGACAGCAGTTCGACGCTTTGGGACTTGCCAAGCGTTTGTCGTTGGATTTGCGTGGAGAGTTTTTGGACTGGGATGAGGTTCAGCGGGTACAGCAAGATTCCGATGCTATTGATGAACTGGTCGCCAAATGGATGCAGGAGTCTGGTCATCAGGCACAGTTACTTGACATATTTTCGTCGATGCTGTTGACCAAAGTCGATGAATTTAATGTCACCGAAGCCGATTTTTATTTGGATGAAGCGTTGGAGTATGATTTTGTACAAGCTATTGGAGAAGAATCTCCCCGTTTAATGGTCGATATTGCGATGAGTGATCAACCATGGACGGAGGTAGTCCAAGTCGATTACACCATGGCAAACCAGATTTTGCTTGATATTTGGAATCTTGAACCAATAAACGGTTCGTCTTCGGGAACTGATGATTGGGTCAAAGCCAAGTATACTGATGGAAGGCCCAGTTTGGGAGTGGTGTCAACGAACGGTATCTGGTGGCGCTATTACACTACACCGAACAACAAATCTCGTGCCCGAGCGGCTTTTCTCACTCGACTATTGGTGTGTGATGACATTTTGAGTCGAGCGGTCACCAGTCCCAGTTCGCTGCAAGTTGACGCTGAAAATATCGATGAATTTGTTCGAACCGATCCAGGATGTTTGTCCTGTCACCGAACGCTCGACCCAGTAGCAGCCTCACTGTACGGTTTTTGGCAACATGACATGCATGATGTGGTTGAACTCTCGCTTTACCATCCGGAAAGAGAG
>CAKZLX010000648.1 GCA_937127265.1 uncultured Pseudomonadota bacterium | reverse complement strand
TTGAAAGTGGGTCCCAGACCTGTATTGGGTGTGAAACTATGGGACATGACCCGTTTGCCATTGTCGTAGGCATCGAACAGTGTACTTTGTAAGGCGGGTATTGGTTCTCCCAGCCTGTCCACAAAAATATCGGCAATGGGTGGTGCGAGTGTTTCTGAAGAGTCGGAGTCCTT
Organism: uncultured Pseudomonadota bacterium; assembly: GCA_937127265.1. Classification (GTDB taxonomy): domain Bacteria; phylum Myxococcota_A; class UBA796; order UBA796; family UBA796; genus CAJWHX01. Next base: position 4,930 of record CAKZLX010000648.1, on the reverse strand, counting down.
GTCAGCGGGGGCGTCGGTACGACAGCCTAACATCAGAAAGCATAGCCCATATCCACACAGTACATCTCTCATGGGCTCCACTCCATTGTTAAAATACTGCCTTCAAAGGTAGAATCTGCGGTCGCCAAGTTACCTCCGACACCATACCAAACTTGTGCTCCGTTTAATTGGTGTGTGGCTGAGGCATGTAAAATATGGGTGGTGACTGGAGTTACTTCGGTCCAACTACTATCCTGTCGAAAAGAAGCATATCCCATTTCACCCACCACCAAACTGGTGTCGCCACTGATCGTTGTACTGATCCCATTGATACCGGCAATCAGTTGTGTGGTGTCAGACAGTGTACCGTTCTTTCCTTGCAAATAAATACCGGTTCCTCGCCCGCCAACCAGTTCGACACCGGTTTGAGGATTGGCAATGGCGGTGATGATGTCGGTGGTAATTCCTGTTGGCAAAGCTACAATGTCGGTGTTTTCACCATATAGAACTGTACCCGCACTCCCCACCATCCAATAGTGTGAACCATCATGGGTCACTTTGAACAAATTAGGGAGAGAGGTAACTTCTTCGGGCAAAGCCCACTCGGTCCACAGTTCGTTTCTCCACTCATAGATTACGGCGTGATCGCCACCCCAACGCGAGGAACCCCCGACCACAACCACCGATCCATCGTCGTGGACAAACAAACCCCAAATGGCTTCTTCAATCTCCAAACTGTGATCGTGCCAAGCATTACCATCCCACTGCAAAATAGTGCCACCCAGTCCACCAACCCATAAATTGTCGCTGGTACCATCTCCCCAGTTCAACAAGGGAGTGCCTGAAGGTAACTCCAAAGTGGTGAATCCTTGGGTATGATTGCCGGTAACAATGGCACCCATTTCAGGTTGACCACCAATCATCCACACCGTTTCAGGTGTGTCAGAGGGAATGTGTGCCCGAAGCCAAGCACCTCGTGTATCTGCAGATTCAATGATAGACCATTGGGGGGGAACCGGTGTCTCACCTGTTTCAGTTCCAGTGTCGGTGTCTGTTTTTGCACCGTTACAACCGGTAGTATATAAAAAAGACCCAAATGAGAATGATAATAAAAGTAGGGAAGACATATTATATTTATAACCAAATTTCGGATAAATGGGGAATGAACAGTGTAAATCGATTGCCATAGAGATGCCTTTTCGGATATGAACTACTACACCATATTCTAGAGGAACATTATTTATGAGTCAAGCACCCCAGTTTCCGCATATCGTTCAAGACAACATGAAAGCCTATTTGGATGCCCTTGGAGATGACGCAGCCTTGTTTGTTGCCCCACATCACGCCACTCGCAGTAACGATACTGAATACACCTATCGTCAAAGTTCTGACATTTTATATTTGTGTGGCTGGATGGATCCTGAGATGGTGTTGTTGTTGCGACCCAAATCAGAGAAACCGGTGGTGATGTTTGTACAACCCAAAGATCCAAAACGAGAAATCTGGACGGGGATTCGTCCTGGTGTAGAAGGTGCAAAGCAGGACTTTGGTGCCGATGAAGCTTATCCAATTTCCGATTTGGCTAAGCAACTGCCACACCTGTTGATGGGGTTTGAACGATTGCACTACCAATTTGCTGAAAACCCTACGATGGACAAACTGTTGATGAACTCGATTCAAAAAGCCAATCGTTCTGGTCGCAAGAATGGTCTGTCTGGTCCTGATGTGTTCGTTCACCCAGCCAAAGTATTGCATCGTTTGCGACAAATTAAGTCATCGGCAGAAATTGAAGTCATGCGTAAAGCGGTCGCTATCACCAAAAAAGCACATGAAGAAGCCATGGCGATGACTGCACCAGGGGTCTTTGAATATCAATTGGAAGCCAAAATCTCCTACGTGTTTCGGAGTCATGGCGGAACAGGAGCAGGATATGCCTCGATTGTGGGTGGTGGAAACAATGCTGTCATTTTGCACTATGTGACCAATGACCAACCTTTGCGTGACGGCGATGTGGTTTGTGTGGATGCAGGTTGTGAATTGGGTTCTTATACTGGTGATATTACCCGTGCTTGGCCTGTAAACGGTAAGTTTACCCCTGCCCAACGAGAAATTTATGAGGCGGTCTTAGCGGCTAACGAAGCGGCGATTCAGGTTTGTCGTCCTGGGATTCGCTATCGTGAAATCCATGAAGCCTCCGTTCAATCTTTAACCGAATCGATGGTGCGGTTGGGACTCTTGGAAGGGGATGTGGATGAGATCATCGCCAATGAAGGGTACAAAAAGTTTTTCATGCACGGAACGGGTCATTGGCTGGGCATGGACGTTCACGATGTTGGGTCCTATGTTGATGGTACGGATGCCATCGTGTTGGAGCCAGGTATGATCTTAACTGTTGAACCGGGTATCTACATTGATGTGGCTGATGAATCGGTCCCTGAACAATACCGTGGTATTGGGATTCGCTTGGAAGATGACATTTTGATTACCGCTGATGGATATGAGAACTTGTCGGCTGACATTGCCAAATCTGTTGAAGATGTGGAACGACTGGTGGGAAGTCATCTCTCATGAAAATCTTGGTTGGCGATATTGGAGGATCAAACATACGTCTGAGTTCTTGTTCCTTTGGACCTGATAATGATATCCAACTACACCACAGTTGGCGTTGTTCGACGATGGAGTTTCAAACCTTGTTTGACGTGGTTCAAGTCTACACTCATCGCTTTCCAACAGAGCACTTTGAATATGGTGTATTTGCGGTTGCCGCTCCTACAGATGGTCTACAAGCCCAACTGACCAATGCTAACTGGACTGCTAATGTCCATCGCTTACCCTTTCCTGCGGTGTTGCTGAATGACTTGGAAGCCGCTGGCTGGGGAACGTTTAATCGAAATCTTCAGAAGCATGTTTTACAACATGGGTCTTCCTCATCTTCAGAAGTGGAATCTTCCGTGCTGGGGATCGGTACGGGGTTGGGGTTGGCGCACTGTTATCCTACACCACGCTTCGTATCACCAACCGAGTTTGGTCATGTGTCATTTGCTCCTTTTAATGAACAAACCATTCGTCTGTGGTTATGGTGGCAAGGTACAAAAACAGAACGATTGACTGTAGAAGCGGTGTGTTCTGGACGAGGTTTTGCCAATTTGGTTCACTTTATTGCCGACGAACATCCTGAATTGTTGCCCACAGATTGGACTGGACAATCGGATGACTGGGGAGAGTGGCTGTCACAACATCCAGAGATTCCTTTTACCCAACAGGTCTGGGAATTGTTCTTTGCGATTTTGGGCTCGGTGTGTGGTGACGTGATCGTTGGGAATCGTAGTAGTCAGTTGGCGTTGTGTGGTGGGGTGGTTGATAAAAATGTTGCCTTGTTTCAAACTTGGGAATCCACCTTTCTACAGGCATTGTATGATAAGGAGCCAATGCGCCACATTGTAGAAGAGTCTTCGATTTGCATTCTATCGGAATCCAAACTTCAACAGATCGGTTGTGGATTGTGGTATGCTAATCAATTCGCCTAGATGGATACTGATTCCTGCTCGAAATGAAGAGCAAACCATTGGGGATGTGATCAGAGCCGTTCGATGTGTGGTCGACTATCCAATTTTGGTGATCAATTCACAGTCTATCGATCGTACAGCCGAAGTGGCTTCTCAGGCCGGAGCAAGAGTGGTTGACGCACCAGAACAGGGATATTGGCAGGCATTGCGCACCGGGTATCATTATCTATTACAACAAACCAACTGTCAAGAAGTGGTGCAACTGGATGCTGATGGACAACATGACCCGATTCATATTCCCCGTTTCTTTGATCGGTTGCAACAGGCAGAGCCACTGTGGGTTGTAGGAAGTCGATATCGAACCGGTACGCCACAGGAATCAAGCTTACAACTGGGACAAACCGTGTTGAAGTCTTGGATGAAAATCGGATTCGCGATTCGCTATCAAGATATGAGTTCAGGTTTTTGGGGGCTTAACCGTGCCACGATGGAGAAATTCTCTACCTACACTGTTCCCCATGACACTGCCGATGTGGCCATGCGTGTCTTTGCTAGTCGTTTGGATATTTGTATGGTGGAGTTTCCAACAGCCATGAACCCTCGATACAAAGGCGTCTCTATGCATCAAGGGCTTTGGCATCGTTGTCGTCACCTTTGGCAGGTTGTGCATGATGTGCGCTCTATCACAACCAATTAATCGCAGGTCGTTGGGTCCGTAGCGGCACTGCCAACATCTGCAGCCACATCAATGATAAAGCCATCCTCAACCAAATCAACATCGCCGTTGGCATATTCAATGACCAAGTCTACCGTGCTGTTCGTGGCTTCTGGGTCAACCTTGATGGTGAGAAGCAGTTCATCAAATAAGGGTGTGAATTCACAGATTTCCAGTGCACCATAGGGGGTAATATTAACGATGTCTCCCCAGTCAATAGTGGCGGATTCGTCAGAAGAACGAAGTGCTGACATGAACACATCACCTGGAGCGGCTTGGTTAGGAACTGTGTAATAACTGCCGTTTACATCGTTTGATTGAGTGCTGTCTTCGGTTGATTCTGTATCGGATGTGGTATCGTCCGTTGTGGCGGTGTCCTGCGCCCAATCATCATCCCATTCAGACTCATCCTCCCATTCTGCTGTATCCCAATCTTCCCAATTGTCTGATTTGTCACTTTCTACAATGATGCATCCGGTCAAAAGGGGCAGCAGTAAAATATGTTTTAGCATGGTATTCTCCAAAGATAATGTAGTGTTGTATACAGTTTCAACAAAACATTTTTGCAATCTATTCCCAAATTTTTTTTCAAACGTCAAAATTTTGTTACAATGAAAAGACGTGTTTTATACATCTCAGTTCAATCATAGGAGAAGCAATGAGAGAAAAACGAAAATATGACACCCAAAAGCCAGAAAAGGCATACAAAAATCTAGACTTTTTGAACAGT
>CAKZLX010000647.1 GCA_937127265.1 uncultured Pseudomonadota bacterium | reverse complement strand
CCAAACTACTTTTACAAGGTGCAAACCTGTTGGTGTTGGATGAGCCGACCAATGATTTGGATTTGTTGACCCTACGTGCCTTGGAAGAAGCTTTGTTGGAATTTGGTGGGGGTGTGTTGGTAGTTACCCACGACCGTGCATTTTTGGATCGGGTTTGCACCAGTATTCTATCCATCGAAGAAGGACAGGTGATTTCCTATGCCGATCGGCGACAGGTGATGTTGGCTGCTACCAAGCGTAAACAAGCTGAGCAAAACGCTTTGCAAGCCCAAAAAGAACGCCAAACTCAACACAAGCCCCACCAGAAAAAAGAACGAAGGGGACTCTCTTATAATGAGAAAAAGGAATTGGCTTCGTTACCCGATCAAATTGACGTTTGGGAAGCAGAGGTGGCGGAATTAGATGCAGTTCTCTTAGACCCAACAACCTACACCAGCCGAGATATAGATGTGGGTGCGATTCAACGTCAAAAAGAAAAGTTGGAAGCCGATATTGAAATTGCCTTGGAACGATGGGAAGAGTTGAGCGAACGAGCTGGTGAGTAGTCTTGCTATCTGCTAAGACCGTTTACATCTTCATCCTTGATCTGTTCATCACAACAAGTTTTTCGGATCGACATCCAAGATCAGTTTGGCACCTGTGACTTTCGTTTCTCGTAAGATGTGGCGGACTTGTTTGAGCCATTGACGGAACTTTTTGGCATTGGTGCTTTTGAGTAAGATTTGCACACGGTATCTGCCCACCAATTTGGAGAGGGGTGCCATCGCAGGTCCCATGATGCTAATGTCTTTGGCGTTTCGAGAGAGTTGTCGCATCAGTCCCGCTACTTTACCGGCTTCGGCTCGTACTTTGTCTCTGTCTTCACCCTCCAATCGAATCAGCACCATTTTAGAAACTGGGGGGTAACTCAACAATCCCCGTTGGTAGACCTCTTGTTGATAGAAGACTTGGTCTGGATCTTCAAGGTGTTTGGCAGAGAGTAGTTTAAAGACAAAGTGGTCAGGGTGGCGGGTTTGAATCAGAACGTGTCCGGCTTGAGAACCCCGTCCAGCCCGCCCGGCCAATTGGGTGACCAGCGCATAAGTTCGTTCCGCCGAACGAAAGTCAGGCAAGGTGAGAATGTGATCGACCCCAATGACCGCTGACATGGTGACATTGGGAAAATCGTGCCCTTTGGCGACCAGTTGGGTTCCCAATAACAGTTGGGTTTTACCGGTCCGAAAGGCATCCAAAATACGATGGTGAGCGCCTTTGGTAGCCGTGGTATCGGCATCCATACGGGAAATTCCGATCTCTGGAAAGAGCAATTTCAATTCTTCTTCAACCCGTTCTGTCCCGTAACCAATGATGTTGATCGGCGTTTGACAACGGATGCAGTTGGGGTAGAAGTCCTGGTAGAAAGAGCAGTAGTGGCAGGTGATCTTCTGAGAGCGTCGGTGCAGTACCAAATTGATACCGCAAGAGGGGCAAGCGTAGGTGTGTCCGCATCCTGCACACTCCACAACCGGTGCATATCCTCGGCGATTGAACAATACGATCGCTGAGCCTCCGTTGGTAAAAGTTTCTTTGAGAGCAACTTCCACTTCTGGAGAGATGATTTGGTTGGGAGATTTCCCACGCATATCAATCAAACTCATTTTGGGTACTGGTTTGGGAGTGGCCCGTTTGTTGATGCGAAGGAGTTCGTATCTTCCTTGGTGAGCATTGAACCATGATTCTACACTGGGGGTGGCAGACGCTAAAACCACTGGACACTTTTCTTGGAGTCCCCGGACCACCGCCATATCACGAGCATGATATCGAACCCCATCGCCTTGCTTGTAGGAGTCATCGTGTTCTTCATCCACAATGATCAGACCCAAATTGGGAAAGGGGGCAAACAGTGCTGATCTCGCACCTACGGCTACATCGGCTTCTCCAGCACGAATGCGTCGCCATTCACGTAGTCGTTCGGTACTAGAAAGGCCACTGTGTAAGCAAGCCACTCGATCACCAAAACGCGCTTGGACTCGACCGATTAGCAGTGGGGTAAGGGCTATTTCAGGGACCAGAACCAGACTTTGTTTGCCTTGTTCCAAATAGTGTTGGGCGGCTTGTAAAAAGACCTCGGTTTTTCCTGCACCAGTAACCCCATGTAGAAGATAGGTCTTGCTTTGGTTTTGACACATCGCATCAAAAGCGGCTTGTTGTTGGTCATTGAGTGTGTGTGGTTGACTAGAGGCAGGCAGCGTTTTGAATTCGGCAGAGCGACGATCCTCACGTTCGATGATTTCAACGTATCCTTTTTTGGAGAGTCGACGGACGGCATCTTTGATGGTGGGACCTTCTAGTCGTGCCAATTCATCGAGCGCGATTTCGCCACCTGCATCGTGGATCGCATTGATGGCGGCGATAGAACGAGCGCCTGTGACCTTATAAAAGTCTGATTCAGCAAGTGTTAAGACCGCAATGCGAATTTTGGATTTGGGTCCATTGTTGACTTTGTCTTCAAAGCGAATGAACTCTTTTTTGCAGAGTGCATCCAACAATCGGGTGATTTGGGCGTGATCTAAATTGTCCAAAGAGCGCGATAGACCCTTGGACGAGCGGTTGGGTTTGGCAATGATTTCACGCAAGACAGAGGTTTGATTGGCACTACGCAGAGATTCTTCGGCTAAGGCGGCAACGCCTGTTTCTGTGGCTGTGTAGACTCGCAGGCTTTTGCCTTTGTAGTCTCTAGGTAGAGCAGTGGCGATCACTTCACCCAAACCACTCAAGTAATAGTTGGCAATCCAACGGAAGAAGGGGATGCTCTCTCGATCAAAAGCCGGTGTGGGATCGAGGATTCTAGAGATGGCACGGACCTTTGTCAGATGGGTTTCTTCCAAGAATTCGATCACATAGCCACTGACTTTTTGATTGCCAAAGGGTACCAAAACAGCATGTCCAATTTCCAAGGACATTCCCTTGGGGATGGAGTAGGTGTAGAGACCATCAAGGGGGAGTGATACGGCAATTTGAACATAGGGGAATCGAGGCATGTTTTTCCAAGTAGCAGAGCATAAGAATGTATCTTATTACTACCAAACATCCACCTCAATTCGGACATGTTCTGACTGTTTCTTATTTATCGGCAGACTTTTGTTTCACAGGTGTTGGTGGCAGTTGGAATTCTTTGAGTAATTCCAAAAAGGCATCACGCATATCCGGTCGATGAAAGGCTTGGTACATCGAGGCATGGAGTAAGCCAAGTGCATTTCCAGTATCGACCCGTTTGCCTTCAAACTTGAACCCAACCACTTTGTTCATACGCGCAAGCATGTGCAAGGCATCAGTTAGTTGAATCTCTCCCCCCTTCCCCGGAGGCGTGTCTTCCAAGAGAGCGAAGATTTCAGCCGGAACCACGTATCGACCGACAATTCCGAAGTTGCTTGGAGCGACCTTTGGATGGGGTTTCTCGACCATTTGTTTGACCCGCATCTCTTGTTTGTTTTCCCATTTTCCAGCACAAATACCGTAGCGTTGGGTATGCTCGTTAGGAACTTCCATGATTGCCACCACGGCTTCTTGTTGCTTTTCAAAGACTTTGATCATTTCTCCGATGACTGGTTTTTCGGCAAATACGATATCATCACCCAATAAAATCGCAAAAGGTTCATCGCCAACGATCGGTTTAGCGGTCAAGATGGCGTGTCCCAATCCCAAGGCTTTTCGTTGTCGAATGGTAATCACATCCACCCGACGACCAGCCTCAACGACTTTTTCCAACAAATCAAATTTCTCATGTTCTTTGAGGTGGGCTTCTAAGGCTGGTGAAGAGTCGAAATAATCGACCATGGCATCTTTTCCGCGCGCGGTGACGAAGATAATCCGTTCAATTCCAGCATCGGCAGCCTCACGTACGATATAATCTACACAGGGGCGATCCAACACCGGCAACATTTCTTTGGGTACCGATTTGGTGGCGGGTAAAAAACGAGTGCCTAAACCGGCAACGGGGATAACGGCTGTACGAACGCGCATGTAAACTCCTAACTATATCGTTAATGATCTTGGTCAATCATGATCAAATGGTGTTATTCTCTTTGGTAAGCATTGGAGAATTAGTTGCACTTTATCGGTTTCCTATTGGCTTTGCCACAGGCTTTTGCAGAAGACAGACCAGCCTCAACGGTTGATATGGGAATGTCGGAAGTATCGAGAACCAATCTGGATGCCTTTTCGGGGATTCGATTTGCGCCGGCGGTCTTGCCCTTGATGCCACGTTACCAAGCACAAGGAAGTATGGTGGGGTTTGTGGATCAAGTCGATGACACCTTGGGCTGGAATGTTGGTGCTTCTGTCATGGATTCCAGTACAGGTCCGGTTGCGATGGGACTTCAAGTACAGTATGCCACTGGCGATGCACCTTTAACTGGCGATGCTTTGCCGGGGTGGAGGCTGCCGGAAGAAGATTTGGTACGCGACTTTGCCGATTTGGGTGTCACTGCCGCTGGGGCGGTCTCTTTTCTCAATCGACAGTATGCCGTGGGCATGAGTGCCACCTACTTGGGACGCACCTATTTAACCCGCAGTGACAGCGGCAGTTTGATTTTGGACTTTGTGATGGATCGAACCGAGGAAGTACGTGTTCACCAGTTGGAATTGAATGCCTCAACCAGTGCCAAGATTGCAGACATGCTGGTGGTGGCGACTGGGTTTAACGACTGGCTTGGTACTTCAGGTTATCGCCGTCCATTTGTCTCGGCGCGTTTTGGAGTGATTGATGCTCCGATGCGTGGCTTGTATGAGAATATGGGTGGTGTGGAAATCGATTTGGAAGGCGCTTGGGGACAGGGTGGTTTTGGACTTGGCACCGTCGGGATTGCTGGGGATGTTCGAGTATCTGAGATTTTGCTTCGTACGGGTTATCAATACGATGGTGTTGAACAATTACACAAGCCTGGTCTCGGTTTTGGATTGGACGATGGGCGTGTATCCTTGGATTATGGAGTGCAACTTTACCTCGATTCAGCAAAGACGTCTGGTATTCTGTCTCACTGGCACTCTGTTGGTGTACGGTTTCGAATCTGATGTTCACTTCATTATGGCTGAGCATGTTGGGCTTCGCATGTTCTAGACAAGGGTTGGAAACCTGTGCCTCCCAACCTGATCCACAGGCTTGTATTCAACGGAACATACAATCGTTTGAAGGTAACACCAGTGATGTGGAAACCTACTGTCAATCTTTGCCCGAAGGTGATTTGCGAGGTGAGTGTGCTTTTCTCATTTCCGATGAAGCCAAATTGATTGGAGAGATGGCCCGAGAAGTGTGTCAGTTTGCCACGCCGTTTCAAGAAGATTGTTTGCGGCATGCCGCAGGACGAGAGGTTGACAGTCAGATTTTGGCGAAACTGGTTAATTCTCCCCAACCCATGAAACTGATGCCTCGCATCCATGGTGTGGTACGCCAATATCTCCCCCCTGAAATTGCCGAACCGATGTCTCGAGAGATGATGATTCGCTTTCAAGCCTCACAAGTTACGACCCTTTTTGAATCCAATGTTTGCGAAGGACTAGAACCAAGTGTCTGTGCACAAGTCTATATTGTCGCTTCGATGGAGGCTCGTGGGCAATGGAGTGAACACCTACGAGAACCATGGATGGATGCCTGTGGGGAGAGCGTAACAGCCCAAAAAGCCAAGGACTGGGGATGGAAAGAATGGTCGTCAACGATGGACACAGTGGTACAGTTGGCGTATCAGCAGTTGTGTCAGGCGTTACCCGACGCCAAATCAGACTCGTCGAAATGAAGATTGCGTTTCTTCAACAGTCTCCGTGACAATTGAAAGGCATTTTCCATGGAGTGGTCCATGTTGTTGTACCAAAAGAGTCCTGTTCTACCAGCGAGATAAAGATTGTTGAAAGACCCGATCCGTTCTCGCATGCCGGCGAGTTCCTTGGGGTAGTTTTCAGAATAGATGGGGTAGGAATGAGGAATACGTTCCATTTGGATGTCCACCACTTTGCTGCGATCTTTGATCATGCCAACCTTCACAAGGTCATCGATAATCCAATCGCTGAGGTTTTCACCATGTTGCCAACGGTCGTCACCAACCATGCAAGTGACTTCACAACAATATCCCACACCATTGGGAGGACAGGTATCCGGAGATAGGAACCGTGGGGTCGATACTCGATTGATCAACAGATTGGTTTCGCCGTAATAACACCATTGGTAATCTCGCGGAGCATCTTCATCTTCAACCATCACATTAAATAGTAGCAGACCAAGATAGTCGAGATCAGAAGATGGTAAGTCCAATTGTTTGGCAGCTTGATTGATGGGAGCAGTCCAAATGACATCAGACACTTCAATCGTTTCATCACCAATTTGTACCGATTGAACCGTTTTGTTTTGGTGTCGGAGTTTGACGGACTTTTCAGTGATGATGCGTCCACCGAGTGCGCGGATTTTATCGGCGACTTTGTCCCAAGCATCTTGCATACCACCGGTTGGATAAATAAAGCACTGTGGAGGTGCATTGTTTTGAGTGATGGTTGATTTGAGCAATTGAAACAGGGTTTGCATCTGGGCGTTGTCATTGATAATCGCGCGATTGATACCGACTTTTGCCCAGTCTGAATGGGTGGCTTTGGGATGGATTCCCAAAAACTTGAGTGAGTACCCCTCAAAGAAATGCTTATATAAAGTGGGTCCATACTGTCGTAAGATGTAAGTTTGAAAATTGTCTTCAGGGTAGTCTTTGAACCCATTAACAGCCAAGTCTACCGTGGCACGTAGGGCGATGTCTTTGGGAAGTTGCAAGAGGTTTTTCAATTTGATGGGCCATCCGTAATACTTTCCTTTGAAGTAGACTTCAGACTTTCGCGGAAAATTGGTGCAATCTTCTTGTAAAATTCGTTCGACATAGGCTTTGACATTGGGGTTGCCAACATCGAAACGATGAGGACCACAATCAAATACGTATCCGTTGTCATATTTGAACGAGCGAGCCAAACCACCGAGAACGTTGAGTTTTTCAACTACGATGACATTTTGTCCACGTTCCAATAGGATGTGTGCGGTGACCAGACCGGTAACGCCACCGCCAACAATGACGATTGGTTTTGAATCAGTGGAGTGGGGATTTTCATTTTTGGACATGGTCATTTACTCAATCAATTGTCTTCTTTTGTCAAAATCAGGATTCCATATTTTATAACCTGTTTTCTCCTTGATGGTATGGAGAAACAAGGGTTTAAAAGAGAAGAAATCATCATATACTGTAAGATTTAACAATAAATATCCTAATTTGGGAGGAAATTTATCCAAAATATCAAAAGCAACTGGAATACCAGTAGGGGCTTTAAGAGAAGTAAAGAAGAAAGGCATGG
>CAKZLX010000646.1 GCA_937127265.1 uncultured Pseudomonadota bacterium | reverse complement strand
GTAACAGCGATCGTTCGGTAACCCTTGTAATCGACTTTCTACGCGTTGATTGGAGCCTTTTGCATCCATCCGATAGGACAATAAAAAGACCACGTGTTCTTGAAGGCTCTCTGGAATAGAGGTGATGATGTTATCCTCTTCCATGAACGAGATTTCATCTAAGGCATCCAACACCACAACAATTTTCTGTTTGCCCATTTTCGATAATTTCTTGTCGGCACTGTTGAGGGTACTTTGAAACAAGTCCTTTAACTCTTTGACGTCCATCGAAGGCTTGCGTTTTCGACTGTAGATGCCGAGTGCTTTTTGCAATTGTACCAACAACGACCGATAGGCAGTTACTGCATTATCACGCCCATTGGTGTGCATACAGAAGTGAAACAACCAAATGTTGTCGGATACTTGTTCGGTGTCTTCAGATGGCGGACCAAACTGTTGGTAAAGATGTGCCATGATGGCGCTTTTGCCCATTCCAGCGAGTGCTTTTAAGAGGATATAGTGTCCACCTTTGGTTTGAATACATTTGTCTATTTCGGCGAGTACATCCCTGCGACCCACGAAGTTTTTACTTTTGTTGGCAGAGAAGTCACTGAAATCAATCACCGGGTTGTCAGTTCCTCCTGGAGGAACAGGAATGCTGGCGAGATACTTTTTAAAATTGTCATATGAACCGAGAGCCTCTCCGTCTTGTTGCTCACCATTGACAAATCCAACATACCGTAAGTTTTGTACGGAACCTTTGTTGATAAAATAGATGTCTTTGGCCTCATCAATTTGGTCAATAGATTGGGCGAGGGTCATCAACGGAGAGAGTGAAAACAAGGGTTTCTGCTGATAATACAAGACCATGTCGCGATTGTTCATTGTCTGTAAATGATCAAAGTTGGTGTGGGCTGCGGTATCTTCTGTTTCTTTGCTCTCTGTATGGGTCAGTTTTTTGGGGAACATCCCTTTTAATTCATAGAGATCTTCATGCACTTTGCTGTACATCACAAATTGATTGAGTGGTATTGAGGCATGTAAAAATGTTTCGAGTACCAAGGCTGCATTGTGCGTATCTTGTTCCGTGAGGGGTTCAGCATGAATTAAATTGTTCCGATAGGCCAGTAGGAATTTAAACAGGTGTCCAACGTTGGTTATGTTTGATTGCTTACCAGAATTGGAAACATTGTGAATATTCAGTCGATCTCTTTCGTCTGCTTGGCTCCATATGGGTTGTGATTTGATGATCTCTGCGATGGTCTTGAACAACTGTTGGTGTTCTGTTTTCCGGATTTTGTTTTTGCCTAGCCACGCCAATAGTCCACGATTGACATCAGCGTTGGTGAGTAGTGACCACCATTGATTGTCGGTGGGACTTTGAATCATTTTGACGATTTCAATATTGATGTTGGCGTCCTTACCAGAGATTTCCAAGTAGAGTTGAATGCTCCAAATACACCACTGTCTTGCCAAAAGAGAGGTTAAGGTAGTAATCAAGTATGGAAATTGTGGAAAAGTTTCCCCTTCGGCGATTTGAGCTTGCTGTTGGATGAACTGAATCGCTTTGCTACTCAAGGGATAGGCCATGTGGTCGAGTTGTCTGGATAACTGATACTTTCGCCAAAATGCTTCGATCGGCATCAGGTGCTGGTGGTGTTTTGCCGGTATGTTGTTCCATATTGAAGTGAGATATTTGGGGATGTTGACATGTTTAGGATTTTTTGCCAACAAACGTAACTGTTTTTGATCTTGTTCAGAGAATAGGGCTTCTATTTGATCGATGGTGTAGATCATGGTAATACCTCGGTAGAGAAGATGGTCCAGTTGCGTTCGCTCTGATTGTCGGTTGAAGATGAAATATGAGTTCGCAATAAAGGACGCAATTTCCAAAGTGCATATTCAACCTCTGGTTCAAACACGAGTGTATTGAGTTTTGTGTCTAAAGCATCGCACAGGTCAAATAGTGATTTTGTATCATTTTGTAAGGTTTCCAATATGGTTCGTTCAAGGGTGGACTGACACAGGCGCTTATATTCAAACTGCAATTGGGCTGGATTAATCACAGTGGTGCTATTCCAAACGATTTGTTCATCATAAAAAATGTGTTGTCGTGTATCGGAAAAGTAAGAGACCAGTACGCTTGTAATATTGGTTTCAATTAAGTGATTGAGAACTTCTAAGACTGTATATGGTTCTCGTCTGTATGCTTGATAGGCATACTCTAGGCCATCGACAACCAAGAGTAGAGAGTCTGATTGTTCGGATTGTGTGAAATGTTTAATCCGTTCATCGAGCGATACAGACTTCTTGTGGGAGATGTCCAGAATCTTTTCAATGGCATTCAATAAAGCAATACCAGATTGTGTAATGTCGCCTTCTTCAATATTCCAAAAGAGAACGTTTTCAAATGAGGGTGTGGTTTCAACAAAGTAGGGCAGAATAGAAGATAAACCGGTGCCTGGATGACCGATGATCTGCACAGTATCACCATGGTGTTCTCTCAGTGTTTTGGTCACTGTATCTTTTAATGCTTCGGGTATGTTGGGCACCTGTCGACGTTTAATACTGGGAATGCGATTGATGTCCCCAGCATATTCTTTGTCGTATTGGGCTTGCCAAGCCAACAGTCGCTCATTGCTGAAAAAGTCTTCTACTGTCAGGACGGCAAATTGAGACAACACAAGATCCAAGCCTGTGTCTGTGCTTGAGGTGGTAAAAAAAGGTGTCAGTTCCATCCATCTCCAAGTATTGTCTTCGTGGTCGGTTGGCTTTCCGAGCCAGACGGTATCGTTGAGGGTGGACGGTGTTTGTAGGCAGATGATCGGTCGTCCTTGATGCCATGTGGTATGGGTTTGGATACCCACTGTGGGACTGGCAACAAAAAGGTGAGTGTAGAGTCCTTTGATTTGTGTGAAAAGATCGATCAGTATTTGGTAATGGTGTTCAATGATATTCAGGGGTGCCGAAAAACTACCGTGGGCAAATCGATTGCGAAAGGCAACCAACTGATTGACAGCGTTGTTCGGACCTTGTCCCCAATCAACAGTGAGTAGTCCATCGGTGAACATTGGTACTTTTTTCTCTTGAAACAAGTGATTTATGCGACGAGAAAAGCCAACCCAACGTCCCATCGTTAATCGTGGGTTGGATTGAATATCTTTGGCATCTAACATGGAGGTTAAAACTTCTTTATCGGTAATCGACATTCTTTCAGTGCTGACCGCATGCCAGAGTTCTGCCAAACTAAGCCTTCCGATGAGTAAGAACAGTGCCTCTATCACGTCGGCAGTTTCATCAGGTGTAGTGCCAACACCACTGTCTTCACGTTCGGTCTCTAACTCTTCGATACAGTGATAGAGGGTTGGTGGGATCGTATCGAGGTTGACACCCCAGTTTGAAAAGTCGGTCATAGATCACCAATATTAGGGGTTGATAATGAATTAAGTACTAATAATTTGCAGTGAAGTCAAGTGCGATGACGAGCTTGTCTGGCTTGTAGAGAGGTATTTTTAGTGGACTTATGCTGTTGTTGATTGAGAAATCGAGGGGTATGTGTTTTGCCAGTCGTATGTTGGTAATCACTGGATAGTATGTCGGTAATATCCCTGTGAAAGACGGTTTCCCAATAAGTCTGTAAATACTGCAGCATATTGTTGTAGGATATTTTGGTGGTTCTTCCACAAGTGTCATAGAGCCAATCCGAAAAGCCTAAAAAAGTATGAAAGGCCGAAGGTTGAGTCACAAACAGTTGTAAGGTGTGTGGGAAGCGACCACTGTTACCGATGATGTTCCAATACCGAGCAAATCGACGCAATCGAGCAAGATCGGTAAAGGATAGAACGCTGTTTTCGAGGATTTCGTAGGGTGGATTTGGAGAGTATACTTGTTTGTAATTATCAGAGTGCATAGCAATTGGTGCACCGTGAAGACGTTTGAGAATGCCCACTTGGATTTCTTCCACGCTCATCTGCAATAATTTGTTGAAGCCTTGGGCAAATGAATCCATCGTTTCGCCAGGAAGACCAATGATCAAATCTGTGTGTAGGTGTACACCGGTTTGTTGTAGAAAAAGCAAGTTGTCATCTAAGGCAGCATAGTTTTGACGACGTTGAATTCGACTGGCTACCTCGGGGTTGAAGGTTTGGATTCCAATTTCAAACTGGATTTGTCCGGCTGGGAATTTGGTGACATATTCACGCAATTCAACAGGAAAACGGTCAGGAACCATTTCAAAATGCAGGAACAGGTTGGGTACAGCCTCTAATTTTTGGAGAAAGTATTCAAGGATGGCAATGCTAGTGTTGACTTTGAGGTTGAAGGTTCGATCGACAAACTTAAATTGGGTAGCACCTCGGACGATTAAGTCATCAAAAGCAGTCAGTAGTCGGTCTAAATCAAAATTGCGCACTTTTTTATCGAGGGAAGATAGACAGAACTGGCATTTGAAAGGGCAACCTCTTGAAGCTTCGACGTACATGACCCGGTTACGAACATCTTCATCTGTATACAAGGAGTAGGGTAAAACCAAATCGGTGACGGTGGGCAGTACGCCAAAGTGAACCTTCTTTGGAGGAGGGGTGTTGTTGAGGATTTGTGAACACAGATTCGGAAAGGTTATCTCGCCTTCACCAGTGACCAAATAGTCTGCAAAAGCTACAATATCTTGGCGTTCATACTCATAACTGACCTCGGGACCACCTAGCACAAGGGTGATTTGTGGGGCCACCGACCGAATGGTTTTCATCAGTGCCAAGGTTTCTTGTACATTCCAGATGTAGACACCAAAGCCCAAAATGGTTGGGTTGTGTGCCAATAGTTTCTCTGCCATTTCCAAGGGGTGGTCGTGAATGGTAAATTCTACGATGGTTGTTTGATCTGACAGGGTTCCCATATTTGCTTTGAGATAGCGAAGTCCAAATGCAGCATGGATGTACTTGGCATTTAAGGTGCACAAAACGATAGCGTCGGATATTTTTTTATCTTGCATAGTTGGATTTTACCGTTATTCAAATGAAGTGTTGACTTTGGAGAAACAACGTATTCTATGTATCACGTCTTGCAATGGTACACCCCAATGTCGCCACGAGAACCCACATTTTTTAATCTATAAGAGAAGGAAAATCCAATGATCATGATGTTATTCAGTGCAGGATTATTTATGGCCTGTCAAAGTGAAGTTGATACCAAACAGGCCGCCGAAGTCAAAGAAGTATCGGCTGAAACCAAAAAGCCCAATCCAATGGCCAGTAAGAAGTTGGTCAAAAAACCAGCACCAGGTGCGAAACTGACCCCAGCCGGAATGGACAAAAATGCGTTGCCTTTGTCTGAAAGTTCAAAGGTTGAATTTATTGGTGCCAAGGTGACCGGTGATCACCGTGGTGGTTTCAAAACCGTGAAAGGTGGTGCCAGTGTCGGTGACGATGGTAAGATTACCGCTGTCAATTTGGAAATTGATATGACATCTGTCTATGCTGATCCATTTGCCTATGCCGAGAAGTTTGTCTCTCATCTCAAAGACGAAGACTTTTTCCACGTGGAAAAATACCCCACGGCCAGTTTCAAGAGTACCAAGATTGAAGGAACCAAAGTGACGGGTATTTTCAATATGCGTGGTGTCGAAAAGGAAATCTCTTTTGATGCCACTATGACCGATAAAGCCCCTTATGAATTGAAGGCTGAGTTCAAAATCAACCGAAAACTTTGGGGTATTGAATATGCAGGTAAAGCCGATGACCTCATCAAAGATGATGTTGCCATTATTGCCAACTTGCAGTTTGCCAAATAAACGACGTCAGGGTCGTTAATCTCGGTGCACCACTCATCAACGTGTTATATTGAGAGTGTCCTTATGGAGGGGCTATGATCAAGCGTTGGTGTGTGGTGTTCTTGTTGTGTGCAGCCTACTCGGAAACTCGATTTTTCAGTGTTCGTGAGAAACCCACCTCGGATTCAGGCATCGAAACAGAAGTGGACAACAATCCCAGTGATGAGCCATCCACTGAACCGAGTACCGAACCCAGCACCGAACCCAGTATTGAACCCGCTACCGAACCCGCTACTGAGCCTTCTTTTGAACCGAGTAATGAGCCTTCGACTGAGCAAGGGATCGGTGAAACACCTGATGATCCGATGATGGCGGGCTATGGTGATGTGGTGATTAACGAACTGATGATCAATCCAACCTCGGATGAAGCCTTGTCGGAATGGGTTGAAATCAAGAATCTCACCAATCTGTGGATTGATCTGCGGGGACTTCGTTTACAAGACAACGGTGTTGACTCCTATGAAGTCGAAGAGGTTTTTGCTGGGTCGATGATTTTGGAACCCAATGGATACTTGGTAATTTGTTCGGAAGCGGACTTTTGGAGCAATGGTGGTGTCGATTGTTTTGGAACCTTTCTCTATCAAACCTTTGGTGGTGGATTTGGTCTATCCAATACCGAAGATGAAGTTATTCTGCGCTCTGTTGACAATGTAATGTTGGATCGTTTTGATTATACCGCAGGGTTTGCTCCAGAAGGAAGTAGTATGGGGGTCAGTCCCAATTTTGCCACACCATCGGGCAATGATAATCCCAATGAGTGGTGTGAACAGTTTGGATTTCTACCCATGGGAGATAATGGAACCCCCAACGCAACCAACTCGATTTGTTTTTAAGATGTTGCGATCCGTTATTACCCCTCCCAGCCATCCTGCCATTCGACGGATTCCAGAGTTGCCTTTCCCAACCTATCGTTTTGTGCCAGGTTTGCAGGAGCATCCCAATCTCTCTAAAACACATAAATTTCCACCTGTGACACTTGAGCAGTGTTGGGACTACGGTTGGGATTTGTATACCCATCATTATTGGTGGGAGGCCCATGAGGTGTGGGAGCGATTGTGGAAAGCGATGCCATTAGACTCTGAGGCAATCTGGCCCAATGATCATCCCAAACGTCGATATGTCCAAGGACACATTCTATTGAGTGCCTCGTATTTATTGGCGCACATGGGACGCCAGTTTGAGCCGATGAGAGCCAAAGCCCATCGTTATATCAAAGAGGGGATGCCTTAGGCACTTCGAATCATGCGGATGGCAAAGAGATCTTGATCAGTTGACCTCCATACTGTACGGCCACCACGTGTTCGATAGTTGGTGAGGGTGTATTGATTAGTTTGTGGATCTCGTTCCGATTCTATGCACAATTCTAGATGATATCCCACCATATCATGAAGCCCGAAGGCGTTGTTTGAACCTTGCCCAACTCTTTGATCTGAGGAGGGAAAAGGATCTTCTTCTGTAAAAGCCCGCGCTGCATATTCCCATTCGATTTCAGTTGGTAGACGCCATCCATTGGCTTGTGGATTGATTTGCACTTTGGTCTTTTTTA
>CAKZLX010000645.1 GCA_937127265.1 uncultured Pseudomonadota bacterium | reverse complement strand
CGATCTTGGCGTAGGGTGGGCAAAGCAATCTTGGAAACCCGTTCATCTAGAAACAGTTGATCGGGGGCACCTTTAAATAGTCGCGATGTCGTTTTTTTAGTGGTCACAGCGCACACATCTCATGGTAAGAACAAACACCTTTGTCTCAGTGTACTACACTTAGGACAATAAACTAGAAAATTCATCAGGAAAAGCCTTTGCCTCTATAATAGATTGCATCGTCTCCTCCCAATTAGGATGATTTCCTTTTCGAATATTCAAGCCGGTTAAAGAAGCCTCAGGGGCTAAAAGATCACATTTAATAAAGACATTGATACAACGACGTACAAAAGCATACTCGGCACCAGCTAAACCACGATTGAGGTTGTCCGCACGGGTTGACACATTCCAATCGGCATCAAAAACTCGGCGTGCCAATTCACGAACCAAACGCCTCTTGGGTTGGGCATCTTCAATTTGCATCGGCTCAGACCACCAGTTTTGAAGTCCCATACCGTGAGCAATTTGACTAATCTTTTGGGGAGTCAGACGCAATTCGTTGGGCATACCACCTTGTTGAATAGCCAAATAACGGGCGATATCAAAGGGGTGGATATCCAGTTTTGCCGCAGCCTCAGACAAACTGTAGTATTGAAACAAATCATTGATACTCATGACTACTCTCCTTCTTCTGCATGCAGATCATTGCCAGATGTGTCCTCATCACTCACAGCATCATCTAACAATTCTGGGTCTAGCCACGTAATCTCCATGCTCAAGCGAACCGATTGCAATTCAGCTGTGTAATCACGCATCTGTTGAAACTCTAAGGATAGGGACTGGCGAATATCCCCATTCAGTTTTTTTCCTTGTAGCCAAACTTGTACAGACAAGAACCCTTTATACTCACCAAAGTTGAAGGACACTTCTTGTAGGCCGATTTTACGTAATGCGGAGGTGATCGCACCAACACAACGATAGGCGAGTACCTGTTGGAGAGTGTCTTCGCCGGCATTGGGTTCGGTATAAATGGAAAATGGCACTGGAATTAGAACGGCCATGGCTTCTGGCTGTAAGAAATCAGGTTCGATACTGGCGATAATACCCACACACTTTGGTGTATTATCAGCTTTGGGCAACGGTTGATCGGCGGCCATAAAAATCGGTTCCAACTCTTGCTTCACAGCATTGTGGTGCTGGAGAATGGCTTGTCGATAACTGGAAGGCAATTGCGACAGTTGTTCTTTGGTTTCTTGAAACTGACGATACTCGGCAATTTTTTCTTGAAACTTTGGTTCTTGGAGGACACTTTCAATACGACTTTGACGTATCTTGCGTTGCTTTTGCAAGAGTAAGTCACGGGTGTGCAAGGTTTGAGCAGCCGATTCTAACCCTGTACGAATCGCTTCACGCATACGGTGAACAATCTCTGCCTCTCGCTTATTCACTTGGGCTTCCAAATCGACTTCTTGGGCCTCAAGTTCAGTCAAATGACGACGCAATTGGGCGATATCTTTTTTGGTTTGCGCAATTGTACGGGTCAATTCTCCACGTTTTTGCTCCCAATGGTTGGCTTGATTCTGGCCCCAATCTTGGACTTCCTTGAGTTGGTTGACCAAGTCAGAGCGTACATTTGCTGTACTCATGTGTTTTCCTCATTTTGCATCTTGCACCTTTGATAGATGATAGGTAACGGGCATGGATTCATATAAGATAGGCTTCCAAGTGTCCATCGTACACTACTTGTACTTTATAACAAGTCTGTATTCAGTTGTTGGGACTTTTCTGTGGTTGGACCTGATTTTATCACCAATCTACCATGGGCTTCACGAAACAACCTGTGACCAATGTCAATCATTGACAGACCTGCCACAAACCTCGTTGCTGACTTTCGGCTTCATCTTCGGCAATCGACATTTGTTCGGCATACCGTTCCGACTTATCGACTTCCCCACGAAAGACCTCCGCATATCCAAGTCGCACCAACAATTCATTGACCAAAAACTCATAGGAACCATCTGATTGTAAACCGACTGTTTGGGTTTCTTGCAACCACCCTGCCACCTGCGGATCATCTCCTCGCAGTACAACCCAAGCCAAGGTTCGCTGATAAATATCGGTACACTCACGATCAAACTGCAACTCGACTTCTTCATTGAGAACCAAATCCCGTAAAAATGCCCCTGCCTCATCGCCATAACAATCCGCGGGCTCACCATTGCTTTCCACTTCGGGAGCCGCAACACCCAACATCCGAATCTTTTGCGCTACACCATCGTCATCAATATAAGTGAAGGTGTCACCATCATAAACCGCGGTAACTTCGACCTGTTTATTTGGTGCACACCAAGTTTCCACAACCATCTCGATATCGTCTTCAACCACTTCCATACCAGCACAGCCCAAGAAAGTGAGACTTAGACATAAGAGATAATTAGATTGTTTCATTCTACAAGTCCCTGTCACGATGATAGTTTCAATGTATCTACTCTTGCATGGATTGTCTATCCTTCTCACTCCCATACGATTGTGAATCGGTTATGGTAAGAGCATGAAGTCCACCTCTCATTTACAATTGGTACTGCCTGAAACTGACGATATAACACCAAGTATACCGGACTGGGTATTACAGGTTAGCGATCTCAGTAAACGGTTTACCATTTACAAACACGATCGCAGTCGGTTGTTGGAGTTCTTTGGTAATCGGCGACACCACGAAGAGCACTGGTCTCTCAAAAACATCAATTTTGAAGTTCATCAAGGTGAATGTATTGGGGTGATTGGACCGAACGGGGCTGGAAAGTCTACATTGTTACGAATTTTATCAGGCATCACGGCTCCTACCCAAGGCACGGTCACCATCAGAGCCAAAGTCGCCACCTTATTGGATTTAGGTGTTGGCTTCCACGCCTCATTTACGGGACGAGAAAATATCAAACTCAACTGTAAACTGTTGGGAATGACCGATCAAGAGATTCAAACGGCCACCCCACACATTTTGGAGTTCGCCGAACTGGGTGATTTCATTGACTTTCCAGTGCGTACTTACTCAAGCGGTATGCAACTGCGATTGGGCTTCTCAATTGCCGCCCACGTCCCCAACAACATCCTACTGATAGACGAAGTGCTGGCAGTTGGCGACCAACGATTTCAACGCAAATGTGTACGGAAAATGGAAAGTTTCTTGTCACAAGGCAAAACGATTATCTTGGTCAGTCACGATTTACACGCGGTGCGCTCCCTCTGTTCAAAGGCAATTTGGCTAGACAAGGGCACCATTCAAATGTTTGGGCCCGCTACCGAGGTGGTCGATCGATACATTCAAGGATCGCCAAATAGCAAACGTTCAACGGTTTCCTTACAACCGGAGCCTATGGGTACAAACACACACACCTTACAATATCAATCTTCAACCACCGACAGCACCCCAGAACAAAACCTCACCAGCCATGCAATATCAAATAATCAAACCTAAATATTCGTTCTGTTCCCTTGAATTCAGCTCCTCATGAGCTTAACAATTCATACACAGCTAGTGATTTGTCCCAGTATCGGCATACCTCAAACACAATTGAAAGAGGATTGACATCATTGGTGTACTGACTAATTTCAGAACTTTCCGTGTGGTATTCAGAATATTGTTGAAATGTGATCATAGGACAATCAGGGTCTGGTCTTTGCTAACCTACGATTCGCTTTATATTTTAAGAGGAC
>CAKZLX010000644.1 GCA_937127265.1 uncultured Pseudomonadota bacterium | reverse complement strand
TCATCGCCGCCGCCAACAACATCTTTCAGCAAGAAGAAACACCATCCACCGACGTGGCAAGGCACCTTCAATCACTAGGCACTGTCGCGATGCTGACCCCATTTAGTCAACCGTTACTGACATCCTGTTGGTTTTCTGCCTCAGCCTTGTTGATGGGCAATTGCGTGGTTCACAAACCCAGTAAGTACACTCCTGGTGTTGGGCAAGCCATCGCTGAACTATGGGATCGTTGTCGTTTGCCTCGTGGTGTATTCAACATGGTTCAAGGTCCTGGCTCTCGTATTGGTCAATACATTTTGTCCCATCCAATGGTCGATGGCACCTTGTTTGCCGGCAGTTACCAAAGTGCCACCGATATTTTACACAACAAACCACCGGCCCCACACCATAAATTCATGGGATTCTTTGGTGGAAAGTCAGCAGCGATTGTACTAGACTCCGCTGATTTAACCCATACTGCACGCGAACTACTAGCCAGTTCTGTTCGATACACTGGTCAACGACCCACCACCATCAGCCGAGTCTTTATCACCAAAGGCATGTCAGATGTGCTGATTGATACCTTTGCCGAAAGTCTCGATCAAATCAAAGTTGGTTTTGGCACAGAAAAAGACAGTTATTTGGGTCCAATGATTTCAGAACACTGGCGTACTCGATATCACCGTTACGGTCACACCTTGTATAGCAACAAACACACACCCATTCGAAATGTTGAAAACCTAGACAATGAACTTCGTGGATACTATGTCCGTCCAGCGCTCTACAAAATCAATCTCGATGGTAACAACCCGATGCTTGATGACACCCCACCAGGACCAATCCTTTTGGTCTATGAAGTCGACAGTTACGAACAGGCCGTCGAACTCTACAACCAACTCAAATTTCGTAAATATGTATCCGTCTTTGGTTCAGTGGAAGCATTGCGCGAAACCAATCTCGATGCTTTGCAATGTGGTGGCTTATTTTTAAACCAAGCCCCTGAAGACAGCATGCTTCCAACTGCTGAGTTCGGTTTTAATAGCAACATGGCAAACGGTGGCTCCAATATTTTGCAGCAACTGGTACGAAAAAAGTTCGTTTTTGGTATGGACGCAATTCAAGAGGCTCAAGCCACCGATACCGAGACCAAAGAAGTCGTTGAACCCGATCCCGCACAAGTGATCACCTTGGTCGAAGAAGAATCCTCTGATGAAGATTATGGAGATTGGTAACCGCTAGCGATTCATCACAATATCTGTTGGAGGAACCTGTCCTCACCAAGATTGATGACCGCTGTCCCAAAAACTATTCTTGCATTGGCTTTTCAGGAGGCAAATCGCCACTGGGTGGTTTGATCGCTTCTAGGGTCAAAGTGACATCTGAAACATCTTCATCCACAATTCCCAAACGGGCTCCCAAAGATAGTTGATCAGCATCAGCGGTAATTTTATTGTTGCTGTCGCCATCGCAAAGAGCCGCAACATTCACCGAGGCTCCTTTGGGAATCAACAAGGTAAATTCACCAACCGTTTCCAAGATTTTGGTACTGATTGGACCTTTCATCTCTCCACCAGACTGCGGACCACCCAAGTCCTCTGTACCAATCGCATCCAACCGCAGTACACCTTCACACTCCCCTTCAATCGTACCTGAAATGGTGACGTGCTCTACGGTTTCAATCTGTTGTTGGCTTTGTTGGGCTTTCATTTGTTCCATGTCCATTAAGACACCGCCTGGTTTACCTGCTGGACCACCTTGGCCTGCTCCCATTCCTTGACCACCCTGTCCTGCTCCTTGGCCTGCCCCCGTTCCTTGACCGCCAACATTGGCTGGAGCACCTGGAGGTTTACCCATTCCACCATTTTGTGCACCACCGTTGCCACCATTACCTTTGGGGGTATTGACAACCTTAGGTCCATCGTTGGTCGTTTCACTGGGTGGTAACGGACAGCCAAACAGAAAGGTCATAAAAAGCAACATCACAACTCCTCACACTACATTGAGATGGTTCTTGTCCAATCTACTGTATTTAAGGTTTATTGTCGATCTTTTTCCTTTAGCGCAATTTCATGGAGTTCATTCACTTTTGGGTTATCTTGATAGAAAATTGCAATTTCTTTGGGGAATTTCATGTCCAGTTCCATTGTTTTTTGTCGTGTCTGTGGCTCAAGCCTACCTTTAACCAGTGATAGCACTGTATTTTGCTGTGATGTGGCTACCAAGGCTTTTCAAGAAGGACCTGTTTCCGAGAGCCGTATCCGAAAACCAAGGGTACAAGGTCAAGATGTCTCTTGGGACGATGCCTTCAAGACCATGACCAAGCAGATTGAACAAAGTCGAAAAACAGCCCTCAATGCGGTGGGACTCTATACTGGTCGACAATCTTTTTGGCGGGGCTTTGACTGGATGGAAAGTTTATTGTTTTCCACCCATATCGGTTCTACTTCTTGGTTTACCGATCTCTGTCTCGATGACGCCAGTCGCTTATTGGTTACCGAATGGATGGTTGGACACGCCACACCACTCCTCTCTGATTTGGGTCGAGCACACAACATCATTATTCTTGGTGACAATCCTGATGAACATGGTTGGGGAATGCTACAACCCGATCACCAGTATCATCAAGAGATTAAACACTCACAACAAACCAAACATACCAAAGTGACCTTTGTGAGTGCCAATGCCTTTGAGTCAAAAATCAGTGCCCAAAAAAGATTGGTGATTCGTCCTGGCACAGAACCATTTTTTCTATTGGGAATGTTGAGACTGGTCCTGAACAATGGCTGGTACGACAAACAGTATGTTGAAAAATACACTCTTGGTTTGGAAAAAATCAAGCAATTGATCGCTCCATTTACCGTATCCCGTTGTGCAGAACTGTGTGGTATCAAAGATGCAGATATCTCTGGTATCACCTTAAAATGGGTGCGCTCAGCGATGAGTCTGATTCACCTCACACCGGGAGCGTTACGCTGTGAACACTCGACACTAGGTGCTTGGGCTTGGATGTGCTTACACGCCCTCAGTGCCAACGCGCTTCGTCCTGGTGGAATCTATGAAGCGATGGGAGCGATGGACTTATTGCCAGTGTTGGTCGGTTTGCGCAGTGATAACGCGCCCAAAAGCCAAGTCGGTGGGCAAGCGTTACTCTTGGGACAGAACATGTCGTCGCATCTGTTATTAGAAATCGAACGTGGAAACATTGAAACCTTAATCCTACTCGACACACCGAAAATCAGTCAGTACGACCGTTTCCAAAAAGCATTTAATGCGCTGTCTTGCTCGATTGTCATTTCAGACGTCGAAAATGAACTGACCAAATCGGCAACCATCGTCTTACCAAGAAGTACACCTTGGGAAGAGTCAGACATCTTATTGCATCGAAACAACCAATTCTCGACCCAATGTCTTCCCACATCAACAGCACTTCACCCTCAATTTGATGAGGCTAAAAGTGCACGGGATATTTTAAACACCCTCTCCTCAACCCTCTCTTTCAAGTGGACAGGCAGTGATATCGGGCTCACCAATCGCCTGCTGGCCAAACAAATTGAACGTGGTGGACAAGAAAAATGGATAGATCGGGCTTGGGGATTGATCAACGAACACGATGTCGATTGGAATGGTTCGCTCAATTACCAAGGCGAGCACGACCGTGCATTGTGGAGGCCCTCCCAAGACAAGATTCAACTGGCACCACCAGAAATTGAAGAACTTTTCCGACATCTGCAGTTTCCCAAAAAAGATACAGACTTTCCATATTCTCTACACAGTAGTCATACTGCTTCAAACGAAGGGATTCTAATTACAGCCCACCCCGACTGTGGCTTTCAACACGGTGCTTCGATGCGATTGCGAACACGCTTTGGGTCTGTTGAGGGAACACTGGTACTCAGTGAACAGATTCATCCAAACAGTATCCTCTGCTCTGCCCATACCCACAGCAAAGTACTAAATCTGCTCCCCACCAATACTGATCTGGCATCAGGTGCACCAGTTTGGAATGGTGTCTCTTGTCAAATAGAATCCATTTGACACTGATTTAATCATTCATCTGATCAAACCACCATTGTAACATTCGTGGTCTTGGAGCATTCTCTGCTTTGAGACGAAGATCGATGGCTTGCACTATCGAATAGAGTTCAGGCCCGATTTTGGAGGCTAAAAATTCCAATACTGGCGACTTGGGTTTGCAGAGAAATGCACCCACCGCTGCATCCAGCCCCGCAGACTGTGCTCCCAGTGCATACAAAATAGCCGCTGGAATAGGATTGCCTGTATCTTGGGCAAAAGCCACCAATCCGTCTCGGGCACCTTGTTGGGCATATTGCTGACACCATCCCGGTAAATCCCTGGACTGTTTTTGGTGTTTATACATCATGTGGTGATATCCCATCATCGAGCCTTCCAATTCCTTGAACAGTCCGATCAGCCAAAAGTCATCTCCGTGACGAGACAACACAAAATCCATAAAGGTTTCTTGATTGATGGTCATTTGCTTTCCCAATGCCAAATACAAATCTTCATGGGGAACAAAAGCCTCTAACTGATCAATGATGCGCAACAGATATTCCGCAAACATCGAATGAACAACCCTCTGCTCTAACAAAATCATGGCCACAATTTGTGGGTCTTTGGCCATCCAAGCATCCACAATTCCCGATACCGACTGTCCTGCATCCAAGGTATCTTGTAATTCCTCAACCACTTGCTCAATCGACATCTTGATTTCCTCCAACCGTGTAGACGTATTTCTGCATTCCGAGAACCGTTGGCAACTGATTCTTGATCGGCTTTGGAATCACCATCACAGACTCAGGTTTGCTTTCCACTTGCATCAACATAGGATATCCCTCGAGCAATTCATCTTGTAATACAGCACTGCCATCTCCTAACAGTGGATACCATGTACCCTTTGACAGCCCCCACAAACCACTAGTACCCATCGTGGATAGATAAAGCGTGTCTTCGGTTTCTATTTGAATGGTCAACGATACAATTTGGTTGTGGGGCTTCACAGACAAAAACCAATCCCACACTTCTCGACAAAGACTCTTTCGTGACCCTTGGTGCTGTAATACAATCGACTCTAGCACCTTGGAAAACTGAATGGTTTGTTGAAAATCTCGTTTGATATCGGCATCGTGAATACGACCAACAATCGATACGAGATGACTGTCTGAATTTGGTCTAGTGGCAACAATGCCAGTAAAAGGAAACTGTAATTCCTTGCCAAGTATGCGTAAAGGTACTATTTTTTCGTGTTTCATAAATCCAATTTCCTTGTGGGTTCCTATGCCTTTATACACTTATCGTTGTCAAGATTGTCAAGCCATGTTGGAATTGTTGATCAAAGATATCGACTTGGAACCTTCTCGATGTGGATTAAACTGTGCTCTCAAAGCAGGTGAAAATGACAATATCCGTGGTTTTGGAGAATTGCAACGTTCTTTTCGAGACATTGGCGGTACAGGTCAAAACACCACCCAACGCGCACGGGATGCTGGATTGAGCACCTATAAAAAAGATAGCGATGGCAACTACCGTAAAGTCGCTGGACACCAAGGTCCTGAAGTACTTGATCCATCAGACCCAAACCATCCTTCTCAATCCTAAAAGACTATTCTGAATCCTCTTCGCTAGATGAAGACGATTGGGTGTCTGTTGTTTCAGAAGATTTTTCTTCGCTCTCATCAGCAGAATCTTGTTCGGTCAGGTCTTCAGATGGTTCGTCGATCTGTTGAACTGGTACCAGTGCTCTCAACGCTTCGGGGCAATCTCCATCCCAATTGTCGCAAGCCTCATAAAGGGCACGTTTCCAACGCAAAGACATTGTGGGGACTTGACAGGATATCCAAAAGTCTCCGTCTTGAATCGCCGGCAAAGCATCCATTTTGTCCTGCCAATCGAGTGCTTCTTCAGAATAAACGGCCAAACAGTCCGAGTCTCGATCAGCGTGAAAAACCAAAACACCGGCACACAAAGGCGTCACATCCCACAACGCTTGGGGAACGTATCGATGGGTGTCATTGACACCATTTGAATTTCCAATCAACCATTGTACGGCTTGTCGCAAAAGTTCAGGTAGCACCGGTGGATGGTGCATGTCTTCAGCATCAATCGGCACCACTGGATTCCACTCTTCGTCTTCACCTCTTGGCTGGGGATCGATCAGAAATGCTTTGGCACCAAAGTCCAATGCCTGTTGAATATCTGCGAGAGAATGGATCTCTTGCTCCCAACGCGCAAAGCCAGTGAGTTTTGCCATTCCCATTCGTGACAATGAATAGGTCTCACGCCCCACAACACCCTCAGGACTTTGCACTGTACCATCTTCAATGACCGCCACCAAACGATGTTCACTCAACAGATGCTCTATCAATTCAGCCAAACTATGAGAGCCAACCGCAGCCCCAAAGGTATTCTCCGGATGTCCCAGATCACCATTTAGAAATCGTCCAGCACTCAAAATGGTTCGGTGGAGCGGTTTTCTGGTTTTCAAAAAGGGTCCCTCAACCCACCATTCTAAACCACGTGACAAACCACCCAAACGATGTGGCAACAACAGTCCTTGATACAGTCCATAAACAATGGTGGATGGTGTAGACATTGATCAACTCTCCTCGACAATAAATGGTTCTGTGCGCAGATGACACTTTCACAAACCGATTTTGTAATTTCCGACTGGTATCTGATTTTTCTGGTCGGGTTTCTCCATTCTCGACTTGCAAAACGCCCCAAATTTGGCTAAAAAGCAGTCGGTTATGTATTCTTTAACTGTACACTTGCGCTTCAGTGCTCACGGAACAAATCCACTGTTCACTGCGGTGTTCTCAATATGGTTCAAAACCATGACCACCAACACCTTGTCTATAATTCATTCCACTCAGATGGGCAATACCATCTAATTTGAGGTTCCAAATGTCAATCAATCCCTTTTACATCACGACTCCTCTTTATTACGTGAACGACAAACCCCATTTGGGACATGCCTACACCACCGTAGCAGCTGATGTAATGACCCGTTGGCATAAATTGCACGGAAGAGAAACCCATTTTTTGACTGGAACCGATGAACATGGACAAAAAGTCTTTGATGCAGCCAACAAACTGGGAAAAACACCACAAGAGCACGTGGATGCCATGGTTGAACCGTTCAAGGCTCTGTGGGAAAAGTTAGACATTCAATTTGATGATTTTATTCGCACCACCGAAACACGACACACCGGTGTCGTTCAGGCCGTGTTAAACCAACTCTTTGAACGTGGCGATATCTTTGCTGACAATTATGAAGGCTGGTATTCCACCGCTGCCGAACGCTTCTGGACAGAAAAGGATCTGGTTGATGGTAAATGTCCAGACACTGGATTGGCGGTCGAATGGATTCAAGAAAAGAACTATTTCTTTAAAATGTCAAAGTACGCTGACCAGTTGCGTCAATGGATTGAGGATCACCCTACCTTTATCCAACCTGAATCTCGTCGTAACGAGATGCTTGGCTATCTCAAAAAAGAGGTAGGCGATCTCTGTATTTCCCGTCCGAAATCACGATTGGCCTGGGGAATTGAACTTCCTTTTGACGCCGACTATGTGACCTATGTTTGGTTCGATGCTTTATTGAATTATGTCACTGCGATTGGCTATCACCCAGATTCAGCCAAACAATCGGCATCTTTTGAAAAATGGTGGCCAGCAACCCATCAACTGGTCGGAAAAGACATTTTGACCACCCACGCAGTCTATTGGTCCACCATGCTTTTTGCTTTGGGACTTGAACCCACCGAATCCTTGTTCGCCCATGGTTGGTGGACAGTTGAAAGCCAAAAAATGAGTAAATCTCTTGGCAACGTAGTCGACCCACACTTGCTTGTCGATAACTATGGTGTTGATTCGGTACGCTATTTCTTGCTTCGTCACATTCCGTTTGGGGGTGATGGAAACTTTGCTCACGATGACTTTTTGGTACGCTACAACTCTGATTTGGCCAATGGCATCGGTAATCTCTACCAACGCGCTGTGGGACTGTTACAAAATTCCCACGGTGGACTCATCCCAGCAATTGGGGAACGCACCGAGAACGATACCAAACTTGAGGCAGCCGTACAAACTTGCGTCACTACCTTCCGTGAGCAGATGAACAACCTCCAGTTCTTCCATGCCCTCGAAGCCTTACAAGTCATGATTCAAGAAGGCAACCGCTATATTCAAGTCGAACAGCCTTGGAAATTGATGAAAACAGGTGGAGAAGCCCGATGTGGACAAGTCATGCGCTACGCCTTGGAAGTCTGTCGTGTCGCCGCTTGGTTATTGCATCCAATCATGCCAAACAAATGCCAACAACTGTTAAACTCCTTGGGTGTGGATACCTTTGATGCTGAAACCTTGGCCAACATGGACGGATTAACCACTGGCTTCAAAACCCAAATGGGCAAACCGTTATTCATGAAAATGAAAAAGTTGCCGCCAGAGATTCAAGTCATCCGCGATCGCGCTTTGGGGATTGAACCCAAACCTGAAGTACCAGCCAAACCGAAACGTAAAACCATCAAACTCAAAGTGTTTCAAGCCGTCCCCTTCCAAAGTGGTATCATTACCGCCATCACAGTTGGCGACACGCAAACCCTCACAGTGGATATTGGCACAGAAAGTCCACTCAAAATCACGGGAACCCAATTGCCCAATCTGAACGATGATGCCATTGGACAAGGTGTGGTTGTTGCTGGGCCAACCAGTGTTGAAGACTTTGAGAAAATTCAATTGCGTGCCGGTCAAATCGTGGAAGCAAAAAGTCACCCCGAAGCCGACAAACTACTCTGTATGAAGGTCGATGTGGGAGAAGACAGCCCTCGAAGCATCGTCGCCGGAATCGCCAGTCGTTTTAGCCCAGAGGAACTGATCAAGCAAAAGGTCACCGTTGTTGCCAACTTGAAACCTTCTAAATTGCGTGGGGTTCCATCGGAAGGAATGTTGATGGCTGCAGGTGGTGAACGTTTACAATCTTTGGTCACCGCTGGAGCAGACTTTCCAACGGGCACGCCGATGACCATGTTTGGAGAGGATGAGATGTTTGTACTGATCGCCAAAACCGAGAATGGCAACCACATTCAAACCCTTTCTGAAGCCACAGAGCCTGGATCGGTTGTTCGCTAAGACATCTGGTGACAGACAAAACACGGTTCGTGACCAACAGAAAACATTTCTCTCCATGATTTACAACAGAATTATATTTTTTGTTGATCAATCAGCCTATTCTCAGATATGTTAAACTGTAACAGTATATACACTATTCAGTGACTTTTTCGTCTCTACAATAGACATCTTCAGCCAAATGGCATGTTTATATGGTAGAGTTGAATCAGTTTGGAGGACAACCCAATGCAAAAACTCTCTCTTCTCGGCGTAACCCTGTTGATGTTCGCCTGTCAGGAATATGAAATCAAAGAAGCCAATACTGGTCCCAATGATCTCAGTGATGATGGTGTTCCCGATATCGTGGTGAATCCTCCGGTTATCAACTTCCCCGACTTGGATGCCACTGGTGG
>CAKZLX010000643.1 GCA_937127265.1 uncultured Pseudomonadota bacterium | reverse complement strand
GGCCATCACGCAAATCGTTACTGGGAGTACCCTCTCCGAGCCAAATTCCAGCTTCCTCAAAAGCCTCACGTACCGCGGCAACCCCAAAACGATCCTCTACGCCCTCCACTGCACCCACCACTGGAAACTGGGCATCGGCATCATCAACTCGACCGCCAGGAAAGACCCATGCCGAAGGAAAGAATCCGACTTGGCGAGACCGTTTCAGCAACAACACTTGGGGACCAGTCGGGGCTTGTCGAAAGATCATAATGGTGGCGGCAGGACGTAGGGACATGAAAACCTCATATTTAGGGCGAAGACTTACGTTTATATAGGGACAGAATACCATCTTCTCGAGATTCCCATTGGAATACAAAGGCAAACTCAGATGCCAAATCGGCAACTTTGTTGGATACAGGTGGTAAATCATTGAGATCATAATGGTCGGAAACCAATTCGGTGGTGATACTTCCCGAGGATGGAAAAGAACCAGTTACTGACGCAGGATGTATCCAAATCAAATATTCTGCTTGCTCAGAGAACTCCCAGACACCAATTGGATCGGCTGTGAGACCACGAATATGTCCATCCAAATATTGCCGTAGTTGCAAAACTACAAACCCCTCGTACCAACCTTGATCTTCACTAAACACGATCACTTCCGAGGGCTGATTGGGAATCTCTGCTACCAAATCCTCTACGGCATAAGAGTGTTGAGACGGTGGACGGGCCAACAAGTAGGATGGTGCCACATAGGCTGATGGTATCTTTGGTTGAACAGCTGTCTCCATTGATACAACGCCAAGACCCTGTTGTAAAAATAACAACATACCACCACCGATACCAAGCCAAGACAGTCTCTGAAAGCGTCCTGCCAACAGTGATAGTGGAACCAAAATGGGAAAGGTGTAATAGACTTGTTTTTTGGCAACCCAAGTAAAAAACAGCACACCGGGAAGTGTGGCACAACACAAAATCCAATCAACCACTGATTCCCGCTTCCACAACGACCACCCCAAACCACACAACATGCATAAACCGATACCCCATCCGGCTTGTGAGTCAAGCAATGAAAGCACATAATAGAACGATGGCAACGGATTGTCAGACAACAGTAATTCACCCGCCGAATCGATTTCTCCAACCGGTGCTTGACTCAATAGTTCCGAGGAATGCCGTACAATAAACTCGCGATAATAGGCGACTGTACATAACAATAGAATCACGATCGAATAACCAACCGTTCGTCGATACTCAGAGACTCGCCAATCGACCTGTGACAGCACATAGAGCGCCGCAGGACCCAAATAAAAGAGCATCGTCAAGCGATCGAGCATCAAGGCCACGCCAAACCCCAAACCAAACAACAATCCCCATGAGCGTTGTCGAAAAGAATCTGATTCAATTAAACACAACAGCCCAAATGCCATCATCGCAATGTTGGCAAAGTTAGGTTCAAAACGAGTCATCGACCCAAAAGTAGCAGGAGTGAGCAACAACAAGTACAGAGCCAAGGGACTTTTGAAGTGCGCACTAAGCCTAACCATCGACCAAATCAATAACCATAAATACAGTACGTTACTGATAATTAGCCATGAAATGCTCTTTCCAAAAGGCAGCAAAAACACCATCGGCACCGCATAAAACCCCCATGGCCAGTACGATGTATAGGCATACCAACGGACATGCCACCAGTCAAAAGACACCAAAGCGTCATATAAATCAAAGGTATTACCAACGTGAAGATACTCGTTTTGATAGCCATCTGGAAGGGGATTAGA
Organism: uncultured Pseudomonadota bacterium; assembly: GCA_937127265.1. Taxonomy (GTDB): domain Bacteria; phylum Myxococcota_A; class UBA796; order UBA796; family UBA796; genus CAJWHX01. The sequence continues at coordinate 11,526 of CAKZLX010000643.1, read as the reverse complement.
CAGCGTCCACCAGACCAACCATCCTGTTAACAGCAGTCCAATAAAATATGGGACAATCGATTTTATATGTCTATATTTTGGGACAATCATAAACACCTTAATTCAATGAACTTTTTTACTTAAAATTCCAGCCTGTCTGATATGCAACCATTAATGTCCCTTTTTGCACAAAATTTTAAATTGTTCACACTAGACTGTTTTTGTTGATGCAACAGTTCTGTTGTATCGTGTTCACCACCACTTACCAAATTCTGAAAAAGGAGTCCAAATGATTACATCTAATGGAAAGTCTGGGTTTAATAAAAAAGACCTCACCGAACAACTAGCCGCTCGTGCTGGAATCCCTAAGTCTACTGCTGCCAAAACCATCAACCTTTTTACCTCAATCATTTCAGATGCTTTGGTCGATGGCAAAAAAGTAACCATTTCCGACTTTGGCACCTTCAACCTTTCTGAACGCAATGCCTTTGAAGGCTATGACCCCCAAAATGACAAACGCATTTCCGTTCCTCCTCGTGTTATCCCTGTCTTTCGGGCCGGCAAAAAATTAAAGCAAGCCCTCAACGTGCTGAGTATTCGTGACTGTGCTGTCAAAAGTCAATCTCAAGTCACCGTACAATTCAATCACTTGACCACCGAAAGCATCGAAGCCTGTAAAGATCATCGTAACTACTCCATTGAATTTTCTGACAAAGGCTCTCAATCCATCAAAAAGGTCGATGTCAAAGGACTGGAAGGGGAGATTCCCACAGTGGTCTTGACACTCAACAAGCCTCTTCATTCATTGAATTTTACAGTTGTAGCCAAGATTCCCCATGTGACCATGAACAACACCGTCTCATCAGAAGATATTCGATTTGATGTCCATGGATAAGCCCACAACCATTCCTTGATATCACAAAGGACAGGATGAACCTTAATCGTTTATCCTGTCCTTTTCTATCTTGGGTACAGTGCTCAACGGGCTGACTTGGCGTTTAAATCCCCCATGATACCACAATCAACATATCCATCTCCATTGCTATCAACCCCCATGTAGACATGCCCTTCGAGTTCGGTCAGATTGAGTTGGACGTTCTCAAACAATAAACCACCCATCGCAATGTGTAATTCCTGTCCTCGGAAAGTATAGCGACCAGAGATCGTAACCCCACCATAGGTTGACATCGTCGCATTGAGAATAGCATCTGGCGCACCGGCAAAGGTCACTTCTACGTTGTCCAAACGCCCCCCAATCTCCATCGCTCCACCACTCAACCAATCAAAATCATTGCGACCAAGCCCTTCAATCCCACACTCATCATGAAAAGAGCGTGAAGCGAAATTGGTGGTCCAAGCGCCATACAAAGCGGGAATATTTCCAGTATCACTACCCAACCCATCGATATCGCCATTGAAACATTCTTCAGCAGAATCTCCACTTCGACCACACCCCAACATCGAAACCAAAGCGATCATTTGTAAATTTTGGTACATCTATTTATCTCACTGTTGACTGTCGTTATCTGTATATTGATCGGCATACAACCCACGTATTGGCTCCACACTTTGCCAATCAGATGCCGAAAAAGAACGTGGGTTTACAGGGTTGCCACCGGCTGATTTATTGATCAACCAATAGTGAATCCAGTCGCGCAACGGTGGCGCATAGACATGCATCCACTCTCCGTTGACCCGTTTTTGGGCAATGGTCATCCACTGTAAATAATCTTGAAAGTGTTCAATTAGTTCACCCTCATGCGGTCCAGTTAAAAACTCAGGTACCCCACTTTGACCATAACCAATGTATTCGTTTTCTGGTAAAGTGTAGGTTCCATTGGCCCATTTGAGCATCTCCACCACATCGGTCGGTGCCTTGCCACTAGCGGCACGTTCTCGCCCTTCTTTACCCAAAGCCGGCGCTGAAAACTTTGACGCCATCGCTGCAAAAACTCGCCCACAAGCTTCCGCATCATCGACCGCCCTGTGAGCATTGATCAAGGGAACGCCCAAGGCTTCCGAAACCGAACTCAAGTTTTTAGAGCGTAAATCACCCATAAACCGTCGGGCCATTTGTAAAGTATCCACCTCGCCTAGTGTTTTGGGCCAGTCTTTTCCAATACGCCGAAACTCTGCACGTAAAAAACCAAAATCGAAATTGAAGTTGTGGGCAATCAGAATCGAACCTTCCAACAAGTCCCAAATCTTATGCGCCACCCCACCAAAATTGGGTTTCCCTTGCACATCCGCATCCTTGATCCCACTTACTTCGGATGCCTCACGTGGTATCGGAATGCCCGGATCGATTAAATAGTGGTGCTCAATCGTTTCACGAACGGTATAGTCATCGTTCATCACCAATTCTACCGCCCCAAACTCAATCACGCGATCGGTCAAATGGGCATAGAAACCAGTTGTTTCCGTATCAAAAGCCACCAATCGGCACTCTGTCCATGCTGTCATTTTCAATCCTATGCTTCTGTTTATGCCTTGCTTTTGCTACCTGAATCCACATACTTGGTCGCCAACCAAGCCAATCCCGCCACCACACCCCAGCCCAGAAACATCCCCGGTAAAAATGCAGTTCCCACATTAAACCATGAGGCTGTAGGGGTTATCCCATCGGCTAAAAATACCGCGTAAAATGCCAGTCCACCCAAATCTCCAGACACCTGATCACACTTTTTCCAGGCCTGAAAATAAATCCCAATCAAGGAAGAAAACACCGCAAACCCCCATAACCACAACGCTTTTGGAGGTGCTTGGGTTACTTCCAGCAACAAGGATACTGCTGCTGTGCCAGAATAGTTCTCTACAAAAATATCGACCGGTCCATTACCAGCCAACACAAAACGGTCTTGGACATGTTGTCCCGTTCGATTGGTAGGCTTTTTACCAGATTCGGAAATCGTTTCCCCTTGAATAGCCTTGATTTGTTGCTTGCCTTGGTTTTGTTTGGTGATATCACCAGTGACTTTTTCTTTCCACTTACCATCTTGTGCAGAAACACGAAGGGTATAAGAGGTTTTAAAAGCATCTTCTTTGTCACTATCTTCGGGATTTAATTGACCTGTGACCAACAGCGCGTATCCTTCCGGTACAGTCACATGGGCATGATCTTTGGCTTTGGCAACCGATGCCGAGTCTAGGACGTCCCCTTTATTCAACACCAACCACCCCGTAGCAATTGGTGCCATAGTAGACAACAAGAGCATCACCCAAAAGAATGCAGGTACATTTGGTGCACCCCGCATTCGTCCAACCGTTTGTACCACTACTGAAAAGACTATCAAGACCAATACTGCAAATGCTTCCATTTTTTTTCCAATGTTTAAATCATTCAGCCTTAATTATTGTACTCTTCGAACAAATGCCAATCCCAAGTCTGAATTCTTCTCCAGTCAGACCATATTACCTTGAACACAAAGAGACAATCAAAGCATGCAAGTGTTCTTCAGCTGGAGCCTTAGAGGAGTTGAACTGGCGATTGGTATCAACCATCTGTTGTAACACAGTCCCAATTTGCATTGGATATTTTTTGAGCAAGGTCATCGCTTGATCTCGTGTACCTCGATGTCGCCAAGATTTCCCCAATGGGGTCCTTTGAGAAATATGTTGTTGAAGAACGCTCAAATCTCGAACCTTTGACGTCACCAACCCAAATATCTTGTGGGGAGGATTTTGTTCCTTAAGCATGCGATGTAAACATTGCAAAGCCTGATTTACGTCTTTGGCTACCAGCGCATTGGTGAGTGCCCAAACGTCAATCTCAGAGGAAATCTCACACACCTTGGCTACATCTTGTTCGGTAATTGTTTTACCAGATTCAACGTAGCAAGAAAGTTTAAGTAGTTCATTTTCCAAAATCGAAGGCGATCCAGTATCACGAACCAACTGTAACACCGCACCATTTTGAATCGATACATTCAGTTCTTTGGCTCGTGCTTTTACAAAACCCACAGCGTCAAAGTCTTTGAGGGCAAACGTTTCACTTACCCCGTGTTTTTTGATCAATCGTTTCCACTTTTTTAATGCCTTCGACGAGGCATCTTTGGGATAGGCATCTCCCACCAACAGCAAATGAGAACCCGATGCTGGGTTTTCCAAAAATGGAATCAAGGGCTCAAAGAATGAACCTTTGGTACGCTCAATTCCCCGTACCAACAACACTTTACTTGGAGCAAACATCGAAGACAAAAACAATTCAGTGGCGATGGATGCTGGGTCATCTTCCAAAGCGTCATAGACCAAAAAATTGGTTCCGTCGTCGCCCTGCGGTAACCAAGCCTGAATCCAAGCATTCATCGACTTTTTTACCAACAACGCCTCTCCTGTTAAGACGACGACTTGCTTACTGGCATCGATTTTTTGACTCACCTTGACTCCTACTTTACTGACTATGCTACTCGATAGCAACTGGTGTTGCCTTCTCTTCCGGACAAAACATGGCCCACGTCCACAAGTTAATAGATGTAGGTTAGGCAATACGTATCGTACAGACTGGACACAATCGAGGATCACCTTGAAAACTACTTTGCTTGGCTACCAAACACCCTTTGTGAAAAATACGACCACACTGGGTGTTGTATTCACAAGAGGCTTGCACCGATGTTTCGACCTCACGATTGCAAATACCACACAAAGGTAAATCAGCAGGCTTTTCAGATTCACGCTGCTCTTCCACTCGAACCCGATTCAATGGCTCAACGGGTCCCCACCAAGCGATCCAAGATAAAATCAACCCAGTAAACCCAAGGGCTACCCCTACCAAAAATGTGCGAATAAAAACAGACATTTCGATGCCAGACAACATCGTGGGGGCCAATAACGGGGGCAACAAGGCAATGATGTACAATACCACTGCCGTTGCTCCAATACGGATACTAAATGCCCAACCACCCCATGCATGACGTGCTACGGCAACACACAAACTCGACAAACCAAGGCTGGGAAGAGTTGCGGTCCAGACACTTTGGTCGACACTGAGTGCCATCCCCCACAAAAAGGAAAAGACCAACATCCCAGATAAAGAGAGCATTAGTTGCGCCATCCCCTGTCCCAAATAGGGTTTTACCGCTGGGTATTCGGGGTTTTGTTCCAATACGCCCAACTGCGCATCAGGTTGGGGAAGCAAATAAATCAATTCACCATCTACCAAGCCAACCGACTCTAGCGTTTCTGCAGGGTCCAACATTCGACCCCGAGCGTGAATGTAATAGTGGCGACGAAAGCGATTGGGCCAATGTGACATCATACCCGCATCTCGGACCACCCGTTGAGACAAGTCCGACACCGGAATGTATTTTGGAACAGTGACATCCAATTGGCGTGGATTGATATCAATCACCTGTATTCGCAATCGAACTTCGGCCAAACTCATTCTACTTACACCCTTTCATCTTGTATGCTCAATTGAACTGGTTACTGTTGAGGTCCAATGGTCTCTTCCAAACGACTGGCAACATCTTCCAACAAGGCATTTAAACGCTGAATCGAACCAAACCAATCTCGCCACACATCGTTGCTTTGACGGGCATCAGGAAGTTTCATGGTAATTCGACGAATCTCCCCTTTTACCGCTTCAAGTGCTTCAATTTGATTGCGCATCGACCCATAAAACTGATTGGCAAAGGTGGTGAGTAAACCAGCTACTCGATACAGAACTCGGTCAGTGGTTCCTTCTTCTAACAAGGTAAACTCCGAAGAAATCAACGCAGAATTAAAGGACAAGGTATCCATTTCAATTTCGCGCACTTCACTGGTTCGGTACAAAAGATTGAGGATTTTACGGTTGAGTTCAATAAACGACTGTAACCTGGGTTTCAAATAACTTTCGGCAGCACGTTCGGTTCTACCCGCACGAGGTACGGGATCGGATAATGGTGACATACGACCCATACGGTTTTGGATGCGTCGCAACTGGACCCCATTTTCAAACGTTTCACCATCGGGAACCAATTTGATGACCACTTGCTCTACGATACGCGCAGAGTGTTGTTGAGCCGTATCAAAGACTTGCCGCAATTCGGCTTGGTCTTCCACTTCCAACAGAATCAACCACAACACATAGAGACCATCGGAACTGGGTTTATCAAGCATACATTCCATATTGTAAGGAACGTGAACCCCCGAACCATTTTGGGTGATTCCAAAACCGGATTGGATGGTGGCAAGGTAGCCTTTCTTTTTGCTAGCTAATTCTACCTGCAAACCATGGACAATACCGTATCCATGTAGGTGATGGTGGTGTTGTTGAAGACTTTGACGGTGGTAGGTTTGCTCATCTAATAAATCATGAGAGGTCAAACACAGACCTTCAAAGGGATTGAGACGACTTAATGGTTTGTCTTGCATGGTGATTCCTCATTCAATATAAACAAAAAACAAATTCAACACGATTACTGGTCATCAGCAAATCGAATGGTAAACGCAATGTGTGCCGGCATTTCTTGAGAGACAATCTCCACAATGCGCATCAAAATATCGCCTGCCCGATCGCCAAAACGACGAACAAACAAATACTTGGCCTCCAGTTCCAAAATAAAGAAACTTTGGGCGGCACGATGCTTTGGCATGACATAACAAGGTGGTGGCTCTCGATGGTGAAAACGACTAACCACGTTTTTTCCACCCGCCAGTGTCATTTGACCCAATACACAGGCTTTGGGTTTTGCCCGTTCTTCGATGTGCACCGGTGTAGAGGTGAGAATCCGAATCATCTCCGAGAGTCCGGCTTTGGTACCCCTCATACGGTTCAATCGAATCGAGCGACGTACCAGTTCACGTTGCATGTGCAGAGGTAGCGATTCATCCAAAGGAAAATTGACCCACGAAGCCAACCACGGCAAAAACTTGCGATCAACCCGTAGTGGATCGGTCAAATCGGGCATTTCATCAATACGATCGATCACACCGGTCATAATGTGTTGAAACAAAAATAAAAATCGTTGAAACTGATCGGCTTCGTCGACATTGACCCGAGAAGTGGTCACTTGGTTTTTGAGTGCCAACTGTCGTTGTTCTCGTTCAGTTACTTGATGAACGTCTCGACGAATGGTTGACGAGTTCGCCCGATACAAATTCGGTAAAAATCGCAAATAAGAGTGTACGGGAACATGCAAAATGATTTTGTCACGGGTTCTGAGGGCGGGAACGGAATCACCATCTTCAGATTCAATCTGCACACGAGACTGTACCAGTTCCTTAGGGGCAAAGAACGAGGCTGGTGTACCGTCTGGTAAGGTCTTGACCAAACGAATAAACACACGAGGTCCACCGTCAGCCGACACTATCTCCGCCATTCGAACACAACCTTGTTCTTCACCACGAACGATCTCCACCAGTTGGATTTGTATCGGATTTCCCAAATGACGACGAATATAGGTTCGAGCCGAACGAATAGGATAACTGGTCCGAACCACATCGGCGATTGAGCGATGTTCAGATTGTACCTCTAACTGGGCACCTTGTCTGGAAACGATTGGAAATTGTGCCATATTTACCACTCACCCATCTGTACGCGAATACGACGCACATGAAATAAGTCACAGTTGGTCAGTGACAACTCTTCGACCCCAGAACCCAACTCCCAACCGGGAACCGAACGAGGGTCTTTATCGGACATATCGAAAATTTGGACATCCATGATGTGACGGATTTCAGGTAAATCTGACACCATCCGGGCAAAGTCTTGTCCGTATAAAGTACCACCAAATACCCAGCCTTCACCATCCAAACCACCTGTGTACGGATCAAGGAACTGTGTAACCCACTCTTGGGCCAATTCACGGGTTTGAATAATGTTGGCTTTTGGACGCAACCGCAATCGTAAAGACAAGTCAATCGACATGAATTTGGCTAGACGAACTACTGGTTGGACATTGATCAAACAACGCGCTTGCAAGTATCGTGAGACGTGATCTCGTAATCCCTCCGATAAAAATGGATTTGGAATGTCTTCTCCGGGTTGGCGATGGGGCAAAATAACCACAGAAACTTGTCCGTCCTCGTTCATTTTACCATCACAAAATGCCCGTGCCACATCACTGGAAGCCTCTTTGGCAATCACCTCAAAGTCCAATGCCGTAACTGCACGATCTCGCGTGGTCAGCAACGATGGTGCTCGTTCAATGATCTCGTCGATGGTTTCGGCATTTCGACCACCAACTGCTGGCATCAAGTTGGTCACTTCCACCTCAGAGATACGATCGCAAACCTCAATTTCAAAAGGGGCAACGTTTCCTTTGGTACCCACCACCACTCGATAAACATCGACCAATACATTGCTGGAACCAAATGGAAGCATCTGTCCACGAATACCGTTTCCAAAAGTAAGTACGCCTTCAACTGCATCCACCGTAAAGACGCGTTCATCCTTGCCAGCCACCAACATCTCGGCATCGGTGACCGATCTCCACTCCATGCGACCACCTTCTTCATCCACATACACTCGAATGTCGACAAATTTCTCGGGTTGTCCAAATGGCGAATCACCTTGGCTGTGCTCATGTAAAAACAAGGGCTTACGAAGCAACTTGATTTGTTGGTTGGGTACACCCTGACCACTGTATCGTTCAGTACGGTGCGTATTTAAGTTGATACCGTTCACCGTATTGAGCATGATATGGGCAACTGGAGGTAGTGAGGGTAGGTTTTCAATATCTCCCGCACCTTCTTCCAATACAAATCGCCCACGCATCCAGAAACCTTCATCAGATGTTTTAATTGGTTCCGCCAACGGAAATTCCAAGGCACCCGTTTCGTTCATGGCATAGAAATCTTGATCGTCTTGGCTTTGCAACTGTGACCAACCGGTGCGTCCTTTGCCAGCACGTTCTAGCACTTCCCATTCCATTTTGACTTGTGATGGTAAAAACGCCTCTCCATTGCATCGGAATGTAACCGCATGCCGTCGTCCAACTGGAAGCGCCTTGTCCAACTTCATATAGAAAGTTTGGTTGTCATCATCAATCTCAATGAAAGGATAGAACGGGTGATAGGTATATGAACGCCCTGCCAATCGAGCCACAATCTTGGTCAAACGTTCATTGGCAGCACGATAATCCATGTGTAAAACACGAGCACCCAATAATGGCTCTTGGTACTCTTGAATGTCTACACCACCTTTAAGTCCCAATTCTACGTTGTGGATACGGAATTGAATCGGTTTGTCATTTTTGTCTTCATCCTGCCCCATCAAGGTTGACTTGGTGAGTTCAAGTCTCAACCATCCAGAAACATCCCCCTGCAAATCAAAGGCAGCAATATCACGAATGTGCTCGTTGGGATCCAAGTGAAAGACAACGCTCTGCACACCACTACGGGGGGCTTGCCCATCTTGCATGTTGTTGAATTGGAACTTGGTGAAGATTTTATCTTTGGAATTGACAATCCGCCAAGCATCATCCGCACGATAAGAAAGTTGCAACGCATAAGAATCCACCGGCTCTTCTACCGATTCACCATTCATCTCAAAGGAATAAGTAATCTCAATCGTCACCCGTTCTTTTCGACGATTGATCAACAAGTCCGAACCAATAAACAATTTCCGCCCGATTGTCGGAGGGATGTTGGGGTTGATTTGAAACGGATCCCAAGGACGATCGTCGTTGCTTAATGCCGTCAGAGACTTAATCGCCTCACCGGCTAATACTTTGCGCTCAACACTACGCACCCACTGCACATCAATTTCAAACTCGCGACACAATCGAGACATGTCAACGGTTTCAATACGTTCCGCACGAAGATTGATACCTTCAGAAGCCATATCGGTCAACGGACCTTCGATATAAATGTTGGTCTGTTGCATGCGTACTTGCGAGGATGGAATCTCTTCCCAGATTTCACCACGACGATAATACCAACGGTACTTTGGAAAGTATTCACTGCGCCCCGCACCCATTGAACGATTGACCATTTGGAAAACCAACAACCAACCAGCCTTCATCGGTGGCAAGTCTTCAATCTCAAACTCAATGGAACGACCACGAGACTGCATCGTCGCATTGACACGTCGATCTTCCGCACCCCGATCATCTCGCCAAGAAATGGTGAGATCTTCCTTCATTTGAGCAACCAGCCAACGCTCATAGTTCAAACGACCACGAACCCACCATCGTTGGGTTCTGATCCGCTCTTCCAATTGTTCATTGACACCACCCACATCAAACTTGTGTTCGACAATTCCCATAAAGGAAGCCCGTAAAGCCTCTTCTTCAACTGCGAAGCCCTGATCTTTGATGTGCATTTTTTCAATTGGTGTCCACCCGTCCGCACTGGGATATTCCCAATCAAAGAAACTGAGAATCGACAGTTTGTCTTCACCGACTTGAATCCACAAACGACCAGCCTTATTTGGCATGACATTCATCATCTCAAAGTCTTCATGGGCGACATACAAAAACTGATCGGGTGTATAAGAGTGAGCACTGTACTCAATCGGATCCATTTCAAAGACTTGAATCCCTTGACCACGATTGAGGGTGACAACCGATGGATTGTCATGGAGATTTCGAAAGGGAATGTCACGAACCAAGGGATTTTGGCCCCCCTTAACCGCAATCATTTTTTCGATCTTGGCAGAATGAACGGTGAGTGGTTCAGTGGTTAAAAACTTCACTGCCGAACGTTCTTCGGTTTGACGGGTGGCACAAGTGGTATAAGGAGCCACTTCAATGGTGCGATCTACTCGTGAAGAAAAGGTTAATGGTGCGACCGATGGCTGAGCAACCTTTCGATCCTCACCAATAAAATTCAAAAAGTGAATATAGGTTTTATCGGGAACCCGATTTACCCGATAGAGCACCATTTCGGTCATCCATGAAAACAGTTGAACCAATGTAACCCCAGGATCCGCAGGACCTAAATTGGTCCACTCAGGCGAATACTGCGGAATGAGTTTCATCATTTCATCTAGAATGTCTGCATATTGGCGATCATCTAAATTTGGTGGTTTGATAGGCATGTACTTTCTCTCTTGTTCAAAACGATATTAAATGCTTCTCAGTACTATTAACTATTGGAAACGATTTGCGACAAATGCTCGACCTGACCCGTTGCACGAATACGATACACCAGTTGCACCATAATTGCACCCGAAGGATCGAAATTTGCTCCTACTTGCATCACTTCCACACGTGGCTCCCATCGACCAAGTGCTTCATGGACGTACTGACTTGCCAGTCTGGCGGTGGCAGAGTTACTGGGGGCGAACATCAATTCATGAATTTTACACCCAAAATCATATAACATCTGGCGCTCACCAGGACGGGTACCAATCACCACCTGAATGTTTTGTCGAATGTTTTCTTCAAATTCCGAGTAGGCTACAGCGCCCGTTGCAGGATCGAAGTGGAATGGAAACGCCCATCCCCTTCCCAAAAATTCTTTGTTCATGGATCACCAAAATTACATGTTTACAATTCTGTTGGTTGTTGTAAATTATGTAATTCTTAATTGCCCATTGTGTTAGAACAAAATGTGACTTCGGTCTGATATCCCACTTGTGGACGAATCACATGGCGAGAAGAAATGACATAATGGGCGCCA
>CAKZLX010000642.1 GCA_937127265.1 uncultured Pseudomonadota bacterium | reverse complement strand
CATAGTACAGTGCAGATAAGATATCACCATCAGACGGTGTATAGGTAGTTTCTATAACTTCACCAGTAACTGTAGTGATAGATAATGTAAGGGCATTGGTTGGTAAGTTCCAAGCAAAGAACCAATCGATGCCTGTTTCAGTGGAGGTACTGATCAGTCCATTGGGCAATTGCGAAAAGGTATACACGGTGTAGTCTTGTTGTTCATCAAACAAGCGGATGTCAACATCAATCCATTCTTCTGGGCGCAGTGGTTCTCCCCATAAGTGAACTCCTTCGCCCAGTTCAACCTCAACTGTTTCGGCAAAGGTTTGAAAGAATGTGGTGCCAAAATCCTTTTCCAGTGCAAATAAACTACCTGGCAACCAAGTGGAAGCCATCGATGGACTGGTACCGTTCCACAGTAATGGAAAACTATCGGCGTTTTTAACCCGCATACTGACAGGTGCCTCTAACCAAGCCTCTTCCATGGTAAACTGTTGATAATGGCTCGGACGACCAGTCGGTACTAGACCCGTTTGTAAAAGTGTTCCTTGTTGGTCCAATATAGAAATCGTAGCATCTTCAAGGGGTACCATACCTTCCTCGCTTTGCATAAAGACATATCCTTCCCAAAGAACAGGAAGTTCTATGTCGGTACAGGCAAATAACCAAATGAGGGTAATCGGTGTCATCTTTTCACTAGGGGTACAGTGTTTGTAGAACAGAGCGCGATCGAACACCTCGTTCTACTGTATGTTCTATCAGTTCTGTGAGCAACCATGTAGCCGATCGTTTGTTGATTTTTACGGTAGCGATGTTTGATTCCCAATACGTGAGCATCGGTTGTTTTAATAACGCCTCTACATCGGTGCGCCATTGTTTCGGAGTGTGAAAGAGATGTTGTGCGTGTATGGGTTGGTGTTGTGGATTTTCAATACATCGTTGGTGTACCATACTGCCAAGTGCGCTGTGAAAGTATCGATCAGTGCCTGTTTTTATCGGTTGGGTACAAAGTGTACAGGTTTCTAATTGTGGGGGATGACCAGAAATAGCCAAGGCTTTGATGGCAAATCCATTCAAGACAGCTGATCCTGGTGTCGGCATGTGTTTGAGCAGACCCAATGTGTGCTCCAATAAACCATAGAGTTTGGGGTTTGGATCATCGGTGATTGACAACGTTGCAGTCACTTCACAACAGTATTGCATGGTACTCAGTTTCAACAAGTCTTTCCGAATGGTACTGGTGCTACCGATCTCTTGGATGCCGGTGAGTAACCACAAGTCGTTTTTGGGTGGGGTTAAAGTGACTTCCAAGGTATGTCCCACTTCTAACAAACCCAGCCATTTGTGTTTGTGACTGCGGATTCGTTTGGCGATTGCCGAGATGAGTCCTCGTTCTTTACTGAATAATTTGACGATGCGATCGCTCTCACCATAATTGACAAAGCCAACCACAATGCAATTTGACAAGACAGTTTCATTCATGCTTTTTCCTTTGAAAGAACAGTATAAGATCAATGCATCAATTATAACCTAATTTCTCCCTAGAATAGGACATCCTTTTATGATTGATGACCAGAAAATGTCCATTGGACTATTGGTTGTTTCCAAGTGTATAGGGTGGGATTCAACCTCCGTTTATAGACCCAAAACAACCACACAGGTAGAGAAATAAATCAAAATTGCCAGTAAATCGATCGAGGAGGTGACAAATGGACCGGTGGCTACCGCGGGGTCGATCTTCATGCGATTGAGGGTCAAGGGAATGATCATCCCAATTAAGGCCGCACAAATTACAGTCGCTAAGGTTGCGATGGCGATGGCGATGCCCATTTTGGGTTCAAAACGAATAAAGGCATATCCACCCAAAATCAATCCAAATGCTATTCCCAAGAGCGTTCCCACTTTGAGTTCACGCCACAACATACTCATGGTAGAGAAGACAAAACTTTTGTCGAGTGCCAAGTTTCGGACGGCGATGGTTGCCGCCTGGGTTCCAACGTTACCACCAGTTCCAAGCATTACGGGGATGAATGAGGCAAGAGCGGCTTTGGCGGAAAGACTTTCTTCAAACACACCGATCAGTTCTGCCATCCCAATACCACCAAATAGAGTGATGAGTAGCCAAGTGAGGCGCTGTTGAAAGGCCTTGAACACGTTTCGTTCATGGGGGTTGTGTTCTTCATTCATCCCAGCCATGCGCATCATTTGGTTTTCGTGCATCTCCCAAATCACATCCATGACATCGTCAACGGTGATAATTCCCAGTAACTGGCGTTGTTCGTCGACAACCGGTAGGGCAATGATATCGTATCGTTGTACAATACCGGCAACTTCTTCTTCGGATGCACTCGGTAAAACGGTGACCAAATCGGTGATCATGATGTCTTGCAGTTTGGTGGAAGGGGGGTGTAGCAGCAATCTTCGTAGTGAAAGTACACCGACCAACTGTGAACTGTCATTTTCAATGTACAAATAGAATGCCATTTCCACATTGGCTTGGGTTTGCAACAATTTAATGGCGTCACGACAGGTCGAATTTTCATTGATCCGCACGACATCAACATGCATCAATCCACCTGCAGTATCCGGATCGTAGGACATGATGTCTTCAAGTTGGGTACGGTCGTCTTCTTGAAGGGCTTGCAGGATTTTTTGTTGGGTGTCCTCGGGAAGAGCATCTAGAATGTCAGCTTGATCATCGACTTCAATCAAGTTCAACAATGTGGTGAGGCGTTCAACTTTGACCAAGGGCAAGAAGTCTTCAAGGGCATGTTCTGGTAAAGCTGCCAGTACCTCTGCTGCCAATTCGTCATTCGTTTGTAATGATTCCCAAATAAAACGTTGCTCGTAAGGGGCCGAATATATCAATGCTTCAGCAATGTCTGGAGAACGGGTCTTTTGTAAGGCACGTTCTAGTGCTGAGGTTTGTTTACGGGCAAGTTTACGGATGATATCAATCTTTTCATTCATACCCCACTTGTATCTGGTTTTACTTCACCTTGCATTTCCCAAGTGTGTATTCATGTTTATTCATCGTTGGTATCTTGCATCGGATTGGCAGGTGGTTTGGAAATTGGAGACACCTCAAAGGCCTTGTGTTCGATGGATTGTGGAAAGATGTTGTTGCTTGTGTTGCTATCAGCAGTTTCAAATAAAGGATCAAGAGCGACACTGATGATTGCTTGATTGCGGATGAGTAGATGCCGGAAACTATCCTTTTGTTCACGCCAGATATCGGCGGGGATGTAAATTTTTTCAGTGCTTTGATCGGCGTAGGTGACTTCAAGGATTACAGGAGAGGGCATGCCTGTCTGATTGGCAATAGTGATTTGGTTGTAATAGTGCTGGGTGGAAAAGAACGATTTGAATTTATCTGGTGTGTCTTTCATTAGTTGATCAAAAGTTTCTAGGTCGACATCGGTCACTTCATAGGGATCGTAAGTATCATAGAAGTCCAAGATACTCGGAAAACGCTCAGCATACTTGGTTAGTTGCTTAGATTCATGGGTTCGCTTGGTGTTCTTTTCGTCTTGGCGATCTCTTTCGCGTTCTAAGGCTCGTTTGATATGCGGGTCGGGTAGGTCTTTGACAAAGACCGAGACGGATTCGACAGAAAGATCCACGTGGTTGGTACCATAGAACCAAGAGCGCCAAAACCAATCTAAGTCGGTTCCGCTGGCATCTTCAATGCTTCGAAAGAAATCGGCAGGATATGGACGTTTGAATGCCCATTGGGTGGCATAATGAGCAAAGGCTTCATCAAACAATTCGGGGTCAATGACGGTGTATCGAAGTACGTTTAATGCCGCAGCCGGCTTTGCATAGGCGTTATTGCCACGGTTTGTTACGGATTCTGCATCGGTCATGATGGGTACATCGTCAGTTCGCTGCATGTAGTTGGTGATTTGGTGTGGTTCTCCACGTTTTGGTTCAAACTGTTCAGACCAAGCCATCTCTGCTAAAGATTGGACGTAGGTATTGAGTCCTTCGTCCATCCAGAGCCATGAACGTTCGTCATTGTTGACGATCATTGGAAACCAATTGTGACCCACCTCGTGGATGATGACCGAGACCAAACCATTTTTTTGGTGTTTCCAAGGGCCTGTATCTTCATAATAGGTGCCATCCTCCAGTGGCCTAGGACCATTAAAGGAGAGCATGGGATATTCCATACCATAAATGGGACCATTCATCGAAATCGCCACAGGGTAGGGGTACGGAAATACATAGGCAGAATAAAATTCGAGGGTGTGGGCAATTGCATGGGTAGAGTACTTGTCCCACAGAGGCATACCTTCTTGTGGGTAATAACTCATTGCCATCACCATTTGTCCATTGATCTCACGTCCCCAAGCATCCCAAACAAAAGCATTGGATGAACCCCAAGCAAAGTCGCGAACCTTCTCGGCTGTGAAATGCCAAGTCTTGGTTTTCTGACTGGTGGTTTTGCGGTTTTGTTCGGCCTCAACTGGTTTGACGATAAAAATCGGTTCTGGACTGTCTTGTGATTTGCGAAGACGTTCCTGTTGTGCTTTGCTCAAAACTTCATCAGCATTTTGCAATCGTCCGGTTGAGCCAACGATGTGGTCTGCTGGAACGGTAATGTAGACATTGTAGTCGCCAAACTCAGTAGCGAACTCACCAGTACCCAAATAGGGCTTGGTCAGCCATCCTTCCAAGTCAGAATAGATACTCATTCTCGGATAAAACTGGGCAACTTCAAAGATGAGTGCACCATCTTCCAACTCTTCATAGCCAGAACGAGCCCACAATACAGAAGCATCATTCATGACATAGGACCACTCAATCTTTAAAGATAGCGAGGAGCCACTCAGTAACGGTTCGGTAAGTGAAATGCGCATTTGGGTGTCACGAATCAAGGGCTCAACCGGTTGATTGTTGACCTCGATTCGAGTCAGTTCCAGTTGGGGGTCGTATTCTTCACGTAGTTCAAGAGCCCGAACTCTTTTGATATCAAGGGTGGCATTTTCTTTGGCCAGATGGGGTGCTGTTTGAATTTTGGCGCGCAGCGATTGGTTGGATAAATAGTTTTGGTCGAGTTGCATCCATAAATAATGAAGGTCATCGGGACTGTTGTTGGTATAGACGATGGTTTCAGTACCAGTGATTTTTTTGTTGTGAACATCGAGAGAAATATGAATGGTGTAATCGGCCTGTTGTTGCCAATACTCTTTTCCAGGTACACCAGCGGGTGTCCGGACAGCATTGGGTGTCGGCCAAAAATCATCGAGTGTATCAAAACTACTGGGATCGGGACCATGTGCCAAAGCAACCGACCATAAAGCATAGGAAAGTATCATGTGGCTTTGTAATTGGGCACATCGACACTGGCAATTAATTGTACACCCGCCCTCTCCATTTCAAAGATGGCTTCTTGGGAGTCATTGAACTGTTGGTTGACCCCGCGACAGCCATCGACAATCAGGAATACGGTATAGCCTCTGGTTAATGCATCGAGCACCGTAAACTTGACGCAATAGTCGGTAGCCAATCCACAAATGTAGAGAGTGTTGATATTTTTTGCTTGGAGTGTTTGATGCAGATCGGTCTCAATACGTCCTCCATTATCGGCAAAGCCTGAATAGGAGTCGACGGTGGGATCGGTTCCTTTTTGGGTGATGTGGTCAATTTGTGTACTGTGTAAGGCAGTGGCGAATTGCGCACCAAATGAGCCTTGTACACAATGGTCAGGCCACAAGACTTGTGGAAGACCGTGTAAATCGATCACTTCATAGGGTAATCTTTGATGTGCACTGGCAAAGGAACCATGGGCAGGAGGGTGCCAGTCTTGGGTGGCAACAATCGTATCAAACCGTTCCATCATGGTATTGGCAATCGGAATAACCTCATTGCCAAAGGGTACAGCGAGAGCCCCACCTTCCAAAAAGTCATGTTGAATGTCAATCAGCAAGAGTGCGGGTCGTATAGACATGGTGGCTCCAATAAATCGTTCTATGGTCGATGTTGTTTCATGAGGTGTTGTTTGGTGTGCCAAGTTTGAGCGCTTAAAAACGGTAAGGACTGTTCACAGGCTTTTGTTTGGAGGCTTCTACTACGAATGTCCTGTATCGATTCGGACACCATAGAACGCTTGCCATTTTGCATATAGGATATGAGTAGAGGGCGAGTCTGACAGGTTTCCAAGTCGATGGTCACAGGTTGTCCATCCAAACTGGTTAAGGTTTGTCCTGTCAAAGTCTCGGACTCATCACTGAGGATATCGCCAATCCATTGACCCTTTTGATCGAGACATCGATACACTTGTAGTCTGCCGGGGTTGGATACTTTGATGGCAGAATTGGATAGTTTAATCTTTGGTGTCCAAGGGTGATGTGCAGACTGTCGTTGGGCACTGAGTTTGTACACGCCACCTAGTGCAGGTTGATCTTGTGAGGTGACCAAGTTTGTTCCCACGCCCCAGATATCAATCTTTGCCCCTTGTGCTTTTAATTTTTGGATTGTGTGTTCATTCAAGGAATCGGAGGCTACAATTTTGGCATTGGGAAACCCCGATTGATCCAGAAGTTTACGGGCTTCGATACTCAATGTTGCTAGATCTCCAGAGTCTAAACGAACGCCAAGCATTTCATGACCCCGTTGACGGAGTTTCTTTCCCATCTCGATGGCGTGATGAACCCCTTGAAGGGTATCGTAAGTATCGACTAGAAACACGCAATTGTTGGGCATGGCATTGGCATACGCCTCAAATGCTTCAGGCTCGGAATCAAACATCATCACCCAAGCGTGGGCATGGGTTCCTTTGATGGGAATATCCAACAATTTGCCAGCCAGAACATTGGATGTGGCATGGACTCCACCGATATAGGCAGCCCGCGAGGCAGAAATTGCACCATCAAACCCCTGGGCCCGGCGCAGACCAAATTCCAAAACGGTATCTCCAAAAGCGGCTTGGCAAATATGGTGGGCCTTGGTGGCGATTAAGGTTTGAAAATTGATGCAGGTCAACAGCGCACTCTCCAACAACTGACAGGGAATGATCGGACCGGTAATGCGTAATAGTGGTGTGTGCGGTAAAACTGCAGTACCCTCTGGGATGGCTTCAATATCGACATTCATGCTGAGGGTGCCAAGGTAGGCAAGAAAGTCTTCGCAGAATAAAGGTTGCCCATCGTTTCCAGTTTGTTGTCGTAGATAGGCAAGATCCGAATCCGAAAAAGAAAATTGCTCCACCAATGCCAACGCCGTTTCCAGTCCAGCCACAATCGCGAAATTTCCACTAAAGGGAGCTTTGCGAAAAAACAGTTGAAAAGTGGTTTCGATATCTTGAAGGTTGGATTTCCAATACCCATAGGCCATGGTGATTTGGTATAAATCAGTCAACAACCCTAAAGAGGGTGCATACAGTTGATGAAGCATGAGGCCCCGTTTATTTTTTGAGCAAGGTTAAAATGTCAGTTCCATGCGTTTTTGTTTTTACTTTGGTGATGACCTCTTCAACCACACCTTGTTCATTAATTAAAAAACTACTGCGCAAGATGCCTTCATAGGATCGACCCATGAACTTCTTGGGTCCCCATGCCCCGAAATCTTTGACCACAATGCCTTCGGTATCAGACAATAAATCATAAGGGAAACTGTGTTTGTTCACAAAGTTGGATTGTCGTTTTACGGTGTCCATACTGATGCCCAGTACAACGACGTTATTGTCACTCAGAGACTCAAAATTGTCACGCAAGGAGCAACCTTCAGCAGTGCAACCCGGGGTACTTGCTTTGGGGTAAAACCAAACCAATACTTTTTGACCTCGAAAGTCGGAAAGGGTAATCATTTCACCATTTTGGTTGGGAAGGGTGAAGTCTCGGACAGTATCGCCAATTTTGTACATATATCCTCCTGTGGGTGTACGGTTTCTATGTACTTGTAACGGACTTTTGGTTGCGTTGGTTGGCAATTGTGTGAATGTGTTCAGCAAATACAGGGTGGTGTTCTAGAATGTGATGGAAATCTGCTCGGTCCAGTTTGTAGAGGTCGCAATACCCCAAGGCCTTTGCCGATGCGGTGCGGGGACGTTCTTGTAACAGGGCAATTTCTCCCAAGAAACTACCGTCTCCAATGGTAACCAGATGCTTTTGGTTTTGGGTGATTTCAATCAGTCCTTTGCCGACAAAGTACATGCTTTGCGCACGGTCGCCTTCGTGAAAGATTATATCATCAGGGGTAAAGACGATTGGTGTTAAACGTCCAGCAATATCGCGGATCAAACTGTCGTTAGCATCATGAAAGAAGGGAACTTTGGAGATGAGGTCTCTCTTTAAATTTAAGGAGAGTTCTGCTTGAAGGCTAGGGGGCAAGTCTTCTAGCAATTTCTTTTCGTCAAACCCTTTGCGATTTTCCCAGAGGTAGTCATAGTAATCCAAGATACGGTGTTTGACTTCGGGTCCAACTTGTCGGTATTGTAAGAAGGTGTTCAATTGGTTGACTTTGGAGTAATACATCGCTCGTTTCATATCGAGTCGTTGTAAAAGCGTGGTGATATTACCAATGATGTATCCATAAAATCCAACACCCAAAAACATCACCACCATTGTGTAAACCGTTTGGGTCACTTTGTTGACATCAGGTGTAATGTCACCATATCCAACAGTGGTGAGTGTTGTGACTGACCAGTACAGCGCAGTTAAATAATGAGGCTCAGCGGCGGCATGCATCCAACCACAAGCCAGCCAGTGAACCCATAAAAATGCCCAATAACTGAAGGAGAACAATTGTAAGGGAATGTTGATAAATATTGGAAGTTTTGGACGTTCTTTGAGAATTTCAGGCATCCGAATCAGTTTGAGCAAACGCAAGGTGTCTAACAGGGGGATGCCAAAGAGCGTGGTCCATGGAATTGCTGCTAAAATATCAAAGCCGAACCAGATTTGTTGTATTGGTTTTGAGCGTTGAGTTTGCAACGAACGGTACCGTAACCAGGCATCAGCCGTAAATACAATGGTAATGAACCAATCCAACCAGAAATCCAATTGTAGAGATTTTGCCGAAAATACCAGATGGTTTGGAATAATAATCGCCGACAGGGTGCAAGCGATGCCTAATGGTAGCAACCAAATGGGGTGCTGTTGTATACGCGTACTGTTCATAGACTCTCGTGATGACAATATTGTATCAAAAGTTCCAAGATTAGTCTATTTGTCCTTAAGACCTAACCATTGCGTGTGGTGATGGTTAGTAATGCAACTTTTTACTGAGAGCGAGTAAGTCTGATTGAATTTGCAATAACTGCTGCTGAATTGTTTGCAATTGGTTGGCTTGAACGCTGCTTTGGGTATCCTGTTGTAGAGCCTGTTTGGCACCACCAATGGTATACCCCTCTCCATGAATTAATTGCTTGATCTTCAAAAAGTATACGATGTCGACCTTGCGGTAGAGACGTTGACCAGAGTTACTACGGTGTGGCTTCATGTCCATTTCCTTTTCCCAATAGCGAAGGACGTGGCTATCTACACCTACGATATCTGCAACTTCACCGATGCGAAAATAGAGTTTGTTTGGTAACTCTGGTTCCTCTTTGAATGTTGACATGTATTGACCCAATGCAAAAAGTTATTCGTTAATTTTTTTGGTTAGCAATCGAGAAGGTTGAAAGGAAACCACTTTGCGTTTGGAAATAATTAACTCTTCATCAGTTTGTGGATTTCTTCCTTTACGAGCCGATTTGTGTTTTGTTTTCCATTTGCCAAATCCACTGATTTTGACTTCTTTTTCTTCCAACAATGCCGAACTCATAATATCAATGACAGTGTCTACAATTTGACGCAACTCTTTACGGGTACACTGTAAATCATCAGAATAGGTTTGTTCTACCAATCGTGAACGTGTCAGGTTTTCGAGAGACATTTCAATGTCTTGGTGGGTGCTTTTCATTGAGCATCTCCGGTATCGGTTGTATTTGGATTACTATCATTGGCAAACAGTTGTACAGTGAATACATCGGTTCTGATTTCGGCATCTTCACCGACGGATATGATATCAATTTGGTGGTAACCGGGATCTGCCGAGTCTCGTTTGAGTGTAAATTCTTCGGTGCCACGATCTCCAGAATCTACGGTGACAATGACTTCTTCAACCTGTCCTTGCCAAGTATCGGCGACTTCAACGACCAATTGGTGCTCTGTGCCAACAGGCCCTCCACCTGGGGTTAATACGGCTGTACCGATGATGACTTGTCCCGTAGAGGAATGCAATTCGATTTCTTGTGGTGTTGTATCGGCATCAGTGGCAATAGATACTTCGAATGTGTCGGTTGTGGCATTAAACAGATCCAAATCGGTTTCGCTTTCTTCTCCACAACCAATGCCGAATAGACAAATCCCAAACAGTCTGATCAGATTGGTCACAATAATTCCATCTTTTAGAGTGAAGATTGGGAAATCAAATAGACTTCCCAAGAGAAATTACATTATTTTGCAGCGATTGCAGCTTTGGCTTGTTCAACCAACTTTGCAAAAGCATCTGCATCATGGATAGCGATTTCAGAAAGCATTTTGCGGTTGATTTCAATACCAGCCAAGTTTAAACCGTGCATGAATTGACTGTAACTAATTTCCAATGGACGACAAGCAGCATTGATACGGGCAATCCACATTGAGCGGTATTGACGTTTCTTTTGCTTGCGGCCGGTGTAGGCATTCATGCGGGCTTTCATCACCGCTTCGTTGGCTTGACGAAGAGTGTTGTTTCTCGACATGAAGAAACCTTTTGAACGTTTGAAAAGTTTTTTGACTCGTTTCTTTCGAATCTGTGCGCGTTTGATACGTGCCATGTTTGACTCCTTGTTGATCGATGATCAAGTGACCGTTTCCCAGCCGAGTTTTACTGTGGCGGTTACGGTGGATTAAAATTGAATTAGGTGATTTTACGAAGCAGCTTCTTTACAGTCTTTGCATCTGTTTCATTCATGATGGCGCCTTTACGCAACTTACGTTTGACTTTGCTTGAGTGCTTAGTCAAAATGTGACGCATGTTGGCACGCTTGAATTTTACTTTGCCAGAACCTGTCAACTTGAAGCGCTTTTTTGCACCACTGTGTGTTTTCATTTTGGGCATGGTATTTTCCTAGCGATTACTCACCCGAAGGTGAAGGTTTAAGGTGGAATGTAATCAATCGATCACACTGTTTGGGATTTGAATAATTCTTAGAGTTTCTTTGGTGCGAGAATCATCGTCATTTGACGACCCATGAACTGTGGTTTCATCTCGACTTCACAGACTGGTGTGTCTTCGTTTAATGCCTCGATCAAACGTTGACAAAGGGCTTCACCATTTTCTTTGTGGGCCATCTCACGACCTCGGAAACGAATGGTTACTTTGACTTTATCGCCTTTACCAAGGAACTTTTGTACGTGCTTTAACTTGGTGTTGAAGTCATGGTCGCCAGTTGATGGCGTGAATTTGACTTCTTTGACTGTGATAGTGGTGGCATTTTTCTTGGCTTTGGCAGTACGTTTTTTCTTTTCGTATAAGATTTTGCCGTAGTCTGCAAAGCGACAAACAGGAGGACGGGCGTTGGCAGCCACTTCAATGAGATCTAAGCCGCGATCTTGTGCCAGTTGCAAAGCTGTACGGGTTGGCATTTCGCCTAATTTGTTACCTTTCTCATCGATGACAAGAACACTTTTGGCGGTGATTTGCTTATTACGACGAGGACCTTGGTCGTTAGATTCTCTGTTAGATGGGTTTCTCAAGTAGTGCTCCGGGCATTTAATCTGATGGATTCTGCATTCTATTGAATCTGAAACAACCCTATTGAACTACTTAATCCACCACCACATATACATTGTTAAAGACGAATAGGCATGGGCAGATTTGAACTGCCGACCCCTGCCGTGTCAGGACAGTGCTCTAGCCCCTGAGCTACATGCCTATAAGGTCAGTACTTATTTAATTTGTTTTACATGCAGTGTCAAACAATTGTATCGACTTCTTTATTGTTGATTCTTTTGAGAAACAAATCTACCCATTCAAGTCCAATGCTGTGTAGGGATGGGGGTTGCTGGTTACTCTCTAGGAGTAGGTTAGTGTATTGCAATGTTGGATCTCCACAAGGTTCGATACATTCGAAGACTCTTGGTTCATTGTATATGTTGAGTGCGGCACCGTGAATACTAATTCCATCTTTGACGTCCAATCCAATCGAGGCGATCTTTTTCTCGCCGACCCATATACCTGGACTGGAACTGCGCTTGGCGGTGATTTGATACAAAGCCAAAACATCGATAATTGACCTTTCCAAGGCACACACAAAATTTCGAATACCCAGTCGTCGTTTGTGAAGATGAATAATCGGATACAATGCCAACTGTCCAGGACCATGCCAAGTGGCCAATCCTCCACGTCTAATTTGCTGCACCGTGGTATTCAAAGGGGTATTGAGTATCTGTCCACCTCTTTTTCCAAGTGTGATCGTTGGCGGGTGTTCTGCAAGTAAAAGGAGTTCTGCCTCCCCTTGAAGCATCCGTTGTCTTCTGTGTTGTTGTAGCGCTAGTGTTTCTATATAGGGAACCGACCAGTGCCAGTGTCTCTGAATACGGCTCATGACGGTTCGGAGGGTTCCAAGAATGTGACACTGGATTTGTATCGATGCAACCATTCATTGGAGAGAACACTAAGAACGGCGGTCACGGGAATGGCCAAGAACATACCCCAAATCCCCATGAATGCGGCCCCAACAATTAAGGCGATCATGACCACCAATGGCGATAGACCAACTGACTCTCCGACAATCTTGGGTGTTAAGTAGTAGCCTTCAACCATTTGAGATAGTCCAAATACTCCTAAAACACCAATGATGTGCCAATCTACACCAAAATTGATCAACGCCATCAATGTTCCAGCAAACAGTCCAAATATAGTTCCCACATAAGGGATGATAAACAACAACCCAGATACAATGCCAATTGGAAATGCCAATTCAATCCCCACAATCCAAAGACCGATACTGTAGAGTACGGCAAGTGCCAAACAGACTTTGATTTGTCCCAAGATAAAGGCGTTTAAACGTGCGTCGACTTCCAACATTGTTTTCTGCACCGATGGACGGAAACGGTGGGGAAGCAATTCAAAGGCATCTTGCAACAGTAGATCCCAGTCTCGCAGTATATAGTAGGTAAAGATTGGTAGAAGTAGCAGATTAAGTAAGGTGTTGATTAGTCCCATTCCTCGTAAAAATAATCCCTGGAGCACCCCCATTGCTTTTGTTTGCCAGTCTGCAGAGATTTGCTCAAACCATTGTGGAATGCTTTCTTTCAGGTGATCTAAATCCAATTCAATG
>CAKZLX010000641.1 GCA_937127265.1 uncultured Pseudomonadota bacterium | reverse complement strand
ATGGGATGCATCTAGAAGCTGTTGTAGGGATATATTGGGCATGATGGAGACCCAAGGAGAATCGATGACGGAGGGATGGGATAGGGAAGGATCGAAACTTTAAGTCACTCGCGGCGCGGAACCGTCTGGATGGAACGAGATGTTTTTAATCGACTATCGCACAAGGAATGAACGCGAGGTTCATTGTGTGAGACTCACAAAGTGAGGGTGCGACGTCTTCCATAAAGAACGGCTGTGTTGGCTTAAAGTTTCGAATTGGGTATAGGCAGGGATTTAAGTCACACTAGCGAAGCACAATCTCTAGATCTTCTTGCGGTAGCAATCGAGTGCCAGCCACGGGGACTTGAGTCGTAATTCGACCACTGCCCTGAAAACGAAGATTGAGGTTTGCCACTTGAAGTGTGCTTAAAGCATCTCTTAACGTGAGACCGGTCAGATCGGGAACAATTATTTCACCTTTTTCCGTCCAAATGAGCTCTGGGGGTGCTGTGGCAACGATAATCTCTTCCTTTTCAGCAGTTGGAATTTCTTTGAGCAATGTCGGATCGGGAGATATGCCCAAAATTTTCATGGACTCCTCAGCGATCTCTGAAAAGGCAGGTGCGGCAACAACCCCACCATAACTGAGACCCTCGGTTGGGGTGTCGATGGAGATTGCAATGGCCAACTTTGGATTGTCAGCGGGAATCAAGCCAATGAAGGAACCAATGCGTGCGGTTTCGGAATATCCACCAGCGGCGGCTTTCTTGGCGGTACCTGTTTTTCCAGCCACTCTGAAACCAGGTACTTGCGCTTTTTTGGCGGTACCGTCGTCCACAACAGTCTCCATCATTGTCAACATCTGTCGAGCAACCCTTGGAGACACCACTTGTTCTTGTTCTGTGGGTTCAAAACTTTCGATGACCTCGCCGTTGGAATTGGTGACTTCTTTCACCAAGAGGGGCTTCATTAGAACACCCTCGTTCCCCAACGCAGCATAGGCCATGGCAAGTTGAGTGAGGGTTGTGGTCAATCCATACCCATAGGACATCGTAATCAGATTGATGGGCTTCAATCGTTCCGCACTGTACAATACACCACGGGGTTCAGCTGGAAAATTGAGACCCGTTTCTTGGCCAAATCCAAATTTGCGTAGGTAATCCACCGTACTTTCCTTACCCAATTCCAGTGCGACTTTGGCTGCACCAACATTGGACGAGTACTTGATGACCTCTGTGACACTCATGATGCCTTTGGGGTGATCATCTCGGATGGTGGCACCGTGGACTCTCATGCGACCATTGTTGGTATCAATGAGCGTGTCGGGTGTAAATAGGCCCTCATTCATTGCAGAAGCAACCACCAATGGCTTCAATACAGAACCCGCTTCATAGGCATCCACCAAACCGTGGTGCTGTAAAATACCATTTTTGAAAATGGTATTGTCGTTTATATTTCCAGTGGGTTGAGAGGAGGAGGCTAAAATCTCTCCAGTCTCTACATCGACGACCACTGCGAATCCACTTTCGGCTTTGGCCGTGTCAACCGCTTTGGCGATGGCTTTGTCGGTAATGTGCTGGATTCGTCGATCCAACGTCAGTGCTAGGTTCTTTCCATCTTGAGCCTGTGGAGCCATTTCTTCGGGGGTCAATTGGATGACCGATTGATTCTGACGATCCCGAATCCGAATGGTCGCAAATTCCATACCACGCAGTGTTTTGTCATATTGTTGTTCAATGCCACTGACGCCACGATGACTGTGGTTGCTAAATCCGCCCAGCAACGGAGCTGCATCTGACTTTCCAGTGTAGTAACGATAGGTATTTTTTTCACTGCTGATACCTTGACTCTTTACAGAACGAAAACTGCTTCGAAATGCTTTGTCACCCTCACGATATATGGCACGAATACCCCGAAGGAGGCCATCATAAGCAAGAGGGGTGACCTCACGGGCAACGACGAGATATTGACTGTCGATGGATTTCTTTTCCAAAATGGTCGTTCTCGTTTTTATCGGATCCACACCCAAGTGTTCTTGCAATAGGTTGACCACCAAGTCGAGATGAGCATCCGGAATGTGAATCGGACTCAAAATGACATCGTATAAAGAGACAGAAGTGGCCATCAGATGTCCATTGCGATCTAGAATGTCACCACGTCTACCGCGAATAATTTCCGTATTTTCATACTGTTGTTTGGTGACTTGTGCGAGTTTCGGGTTGGGCCAGAGCATCAAATAGCCAGCACGGACCATGAGCAACGCCAATCCGATTCCCAATAGCCCTCCACCAATTTTGAGACGGTGAAAGGATTCGGGGCGTCTTTCGGTGTCAATGACTTCAGGTTCGTTGGATACATCAAACCAATTTTGAATCCGAGTCAACAGGGGTTCTTTAGGGGGTACCGGAGGACGGGACGCGATTGTACTTTTCCGTGGTTTGGATTGTACACGAGGCTTCCGACGGCGTTTTTGCTCACCAGATTCGGGAGATGTCTTTCGAGATCGACGAGAAGACCCTTCTGTTGTACTTGGGCGTTTGCTGCGTCTCGATGATTTGGGAGACTGCTTGGACTTTGGAGGCTTTGACATTACTCGACCTCGTAGATATCAATTGTGTCCAGTTTTTGCTCCAGATTCCAGTCTTCAATTTGGCGCTCAATGGATGCTGGATCCAACAATAAGTTGAGTTCCAATTGTAGCCGATGATTCTCTTCGAGGGCCGCTCGATAGTTGTCTTGTGCCTTGCCCAAAGCGACATTGGTTTCATTGATGTCCAGTCTCGACCACAAAAGGATGAGGAAACAAACAACCAGTGTCAGAATCACAAATAGGTATTTGGTGAGGGTGTTGATGGCAACGCCCGGTAAAATAGATGTACTCTTGATTGCCTCAATGTGCGGTGTGTTGATTGAATCTGTTTGAGTCAAATCTTCAAAGAGTATG
>CAKZLX010000640.1 GCA_937127265.1 uncultured Pseudomonadota bacterium | reverse complement strand
TTTCAATCCAAAGATCGATGCAGTGGCAATCACTGGTTCCAATGGTCAACAACAAATCTCTGGAAAAGTACTTCCAGCATTGGTTGACAACGCAGGTAAAGTCACCGGTAACGGTAATGATGTGGTTGCCGCTGTGACTTCTTCTATGAACCTGCGCAACAAAGACGTCAAGGATGTGAGCAAGTTCTTGGATCTATATGGTGTGAAGTCTGGTGGTAAAGACGGTTTGTCTTTCAAAGATGAAGGCAAAAAAGGGGTGAAGATCTCTTTCAAAGGTCAAGAAGTAGTAGCTCCTGAAGGTGTTGTAGATGCTAAAGGTGCTGTGGTTACTGCTGATGATGCTCAGTTGGAAGCGTTGTTGAGCAACTTGACTTCAACATTCTCTTTGACCAAAGCGGCTCCAAAAAGTGCCGAAGATATCTTGGGCGTATATGGTTTGAAATTTGAAAGTGCTGAAGGCACTGCACTTCAAGATGTCTACTCGATTCCTCCAATGGCAGTGACCAACAAAGCCGAGTTCTTCCGCTGGTTGCAAGCTTTCTTCGCTCAGTACTTGGTCGATACTCAAGATACTCAAGATTTGATTGGTCAATCCTTTGATGACATCGATGAAGCAACTGACGCAGTGTTTGAGGCATTGCAATCCGATGCAACCTTGAAAGGTATGTTTAGTGACTTCTTGAGCCAAGAGTCTGTATTTAACTTTGTTTCTGCAATCGATGGTTTCTACGCCAACGGTGGTGGTAAATGCTACGTATACTTGATGGGTGCACAAGATGTAGGTACTTCATTGCGTGAGAATCAAGCTGATAAACTGGGCTTGTTTGCTTTCGATGATGTTGATGACATTGCATTGATGGCTGCTCCCGGTACGGCTCCTCACCAACAAAAAGAAGTTCTTGAGTACTGTGAAATCCGCAAAGATCGTTTTGCTGTATTGGATGGTCCAATCGTTTCTACTGGCAGCATGGACATTCCTGCATCTGCAAAAGGCTACGGTGCAATGTATGTGCCTTGGTTGAAGGTTTCTAAGCCTTCTTGGTTCCGCGGAGAGCAATCCGTCAAGTTGACTGGTAACGATCGTCGTAAACTCAGTAAGGTCCGTACAGAAGACGGTGTCAAGAAAGAAGTATATGTTCCACCAAGTGGTCACTTGTGCGGTATCATGGCGCGTGTTGATGGTGAGCGCGGTGTTCACAAGGCACCAGCAAACGAGTTGGTGATGGGTATCACTGGTTTGTCTCAAAACATCAACAAGTTGGAGCAAGGCCAATACAACGATCGTGGTATCAACGTAATTCGTGAGTTCAAAGATCGTGGAATCCGCGTTTGGGGTGCTCGTACATTGGCAACCAAATCAGATCCTTCTTGGAAGTACATCAATGTTCGTCGTTTGTTCATCATGATTGAGCAATCCATCATGTTGGGCTCTCAATGGTCTGTTTTTGAACCAAACGATCAAACTTTGTGGAAAAAATTAACCCGTGACGTGCGGTCTTATCTCATGCGTGTATGGCGTTCTGGAGCACTTTTTGGAGCGACAGCCGAAGAAGCGTTCTATGTTAAGTGTGACAGCGAAACCAATCCTCGTTATTTGATCGATGCCGGTCAAGTGAACGTGCAAATTGGTATCTCGCCTGTCAAGCCCGCAGAATTTGTTATTTTCAGTATTGGTCAATGGGATGGTGGAGCTCTCATCGAGGACTAAACCCATTCACTATTTTAACCCCCGCTTGAGGCGTACCACCACGCAACAAGTACAAACCCAAAACTCATGGAGTAAAAAATGCCTACAGAAGAACTGTTTGGTGCTTATCACTTCCTCTTGGAAATCCAAGGGATCATCAATGACAATAAAATTATTGTCGGCGGATTTAAATCCGTTTCTGGAATGGACTCAGAGACTGAAATCGTTGAGTTCAAACAAGGTAATGACATGGTTGTTCGTAAGAAGCCTGGTCGTACCACTTATGCAAACATCGTTTTGGAACGTGGTTACACTGCGACTGACGATTTGTGGCAATGGCGCAAGAACATTGAAGATGGAAAGATCGACCGTCGCGCTGGTTCTGTAATCATCTTGGATCAAGATGGAACCACCGAAGTTGCTCGTTACAACTTCTATGAAGCATGGCCTTGCAAGTGGAACGTGCCCGATATGGATTCGGATTCATCTTCCATGGCAATTGAAAAAATCGAATTGGCTGTCGAGAAAGTTGAGCGTGCATAATGGACATTCGTGAAGAGTTTGAGTTTACCCTTCCACTTGGGTACAAAGATAAGGACGGAGTAGTACACAAAACTGGTGTGATGCGACGTTCCCGTGCGAAAGATGAAATCGTTTTGTTGCAAGACATGCGTGTTCAACGAAATCGTGCTTACCTTATCATTGCGCTTTTGGGTCGTGTTGTTACTCAACTTGGATCACTCAAGGATGTAAATACTGGGGTCATTGAGAACTTGTTCGCCTCTGACCTCCGTTTTCTTGAGGAAATGTACAATCGCATCAATGAAGATGAAGTCATGATTTCAGTGAAATGCCCAGAATGTGGCGCAGGCTTCGAGAAGGAGTTTGGTCGCCTGGGGGAATTGTAAGCTACCCCTTGGAAAATATATACAAGGAGGTAGCCTTCATTGCCTACCATTTTCACTGGCCGAGAGATCATATCCTTGACATGTCTCATCAAGAACGACATTATTGGGTAAAAGAAATCTCGAAAATCAATGACCGAATCAATAGTTCTCGATAAAATCCTGTTGATTAATCACAGAATGGCTCTCTACTTCGGTGGAGAGTTTTTTCTTTTTTGGAACTCTTTCTATTCTTCCAAAAACTGCGCAAGCGATTGAAATACGATACAATGTAGGTCACTAGAGTCATAAAATTATCTTGAGGAGTAAAGCGTGCTTGGAAATATTATTGTTCAACATGGTCATCGAGCACCACGCAATAAAGCCCATGTGCGTTGCGATATCACAGCCATCATTGGGTTTGTGCTGCCTCAGAAACACCCTGTGGGTCACCAAACAGGGGATTTTCTAGAAGTTGTCGTTCGAGGAGAACCTGAATTTGCTAATTATGATCACGTTCATATTTTTGATCCGGCAACCAAACGATCGGTGCGAAACTTCTTTCGTAATGGTGGGGACACTGTTCACGTTTTTGCTGTTTGTATTGACTCTTTGGAGGATGTGCAGTCTTCTCTGAGTATTGAATCGGTCTGTGGTGGTTTGTTTCATCGACTGGAAAGTGAAGAAGATATTTCCTTGATTGTGGTACCGTCATTGGCCTATTTTGGGTTGCAAATGTTGAATGATGGAACATTGCTCTTTGAAGGAGAAGCAATGCTCACTCGACTTCTTCAACATTGTGCGGTGATGAACAATCGTTTTTTGATCGTTGATGCACCACAAAATTTACATGATGATCTTTTAGTCCGTTGGACCAAGCAATTTGGTTTGCGCAATGATAATATCTCTGCTTACGGTGCGGTCTACTATCCGTGGTTGTGCGATGGAGAGGCTGTGTTTCCTCCTTCTTCGGTAATGGCAGGATTGTATGTCAGTGTTGAAAAAATGCATCCACCGATTGGTATTCAATGGCCGCCTGCTAATATCCCAGTGAGAGGGTGTACGCACGCCTCGGTTGAACTGACCCAACAAGAAGCCACAACTTTAGCCAAAGGGCATGTCAATCCGATTGTTTTAGTGCCAGGACAAGGGATTATGCCAATGGGAGCAAGAACGCTTTCCAAAGATCCCATTTTCCAACAAATTAACAGTCGTCGAATTATGAATATGATCATTGAACAGATTCATCGCGACACCCAGTGGGCAGTGTTTGAGGTGAACAATCCTCATTTGTGGAGCGTCGTATCACGTGACATTGCAGCGCGTTTAGAAGAGTTTTGGAACCAAGGCTTGTTAGAATTAAGTGACGATGGCGAAAAGTATTTTGTGCTTTGTAATGAAGCGAACAACCCCCGTCATTTGTTGGATGCTGGGTACATCAGTGTTGAGGTTCGTTTACAGCCGGTGGGTACCACAGAACAGATATTGATTGATTTCACATTGGGTGGTGGATAATTTCAGTGAAAGCCAAAAAATATCGTTACAATGATCAATGAGTTTAATGGTGAGTTGCAACTGACTCATCAGTTATCGTTTTAACATGTAAGATTGTACAAAAAGTACGTTGATGTTGGTGTAAGGAGTCATCATGGCAAGTTGGAGAGGACGAGGTAAAGGTAGGGCAGGAGCACAACCTAAACTGACAATTAAAGGCGGACCTGGAAAAGGGTCTGGTCGTCCAGGTGCACAACCTGTAATACAACCTGCTATCGTCGATGGAAAACAGATGACCACTTGGGTTGGTCGCGGGGGTGGTCGTTCACCGGTACAACCCAGCATTCAATCCGCCAGTATCATTGCGGCACAACGTGGAGTGCAACAGGCGGCTTCAAACATTATTTCAGGTGCTGTGGGCGCGCTGGGTGGTGCATTGGGTGGTTTTATTGGACAACCGGCGATGGCACGTTCATTGGAAGATCCAATGGGTGGGTACGTATTTGCGTTGGAGATTAACAAAATGGAAGTGGCTCACTTTACCGAGTGTGCAGGTCTAAAAAGTAGTACCGAGATTTATACCATTAAAGAGGGTGGTATGAATCACGCGGTACACAAATTGCCGGGGCAATCAACATGGGACAATATCGTTTTAAAATATGGTGTCACCAGTGACATGAGTATGTTGAGTCTTCGTGAGTTTATTATGAACGACGAATATGCTGGCGGTGGCGGTGGCGCTGATCTTGGAAACATTATGGGCGGATTATCCACAAATACTTCGGCGGGCTCAATGATTAATACGGTTTCCAATGCTATTCGGTCAGCTTTGGACGGTGGTTCAGGTGCACCTGGTAAAATGGAAAACAAACGTTTTTCAGGGTCGATTGTGTTGAAAAACAACAAAATGCAAGAAATGGTTCGGTATACATTCCAACAGGCATGGGTTGTATCTTGGGAGGGACCAAAACTGAACTCTGAAGGATCAAACTTGGCTATTGAGAGCATTGAGATCGCCCACCACGGTATCAACGTTTCTCGTTCTTATGCTAGTAAAGTACCTTTTGGCTAAACTGGGTTGTTAAAGTTCAATTTGACCAAATCGGAAAAGAAACATTTATAAACGGGACGACAACAGTATGAGAGAAGGATCAGCACTATTAGAACGATTGGAAAAAAGATTTCAATCTATTGATAGCCGTGCAGACAGACGATCTGTGGGAATGCGAGATAGAGATTCTTTTTTGGGACATTTCTCTGAAAGAATGGGTCGTTTAGAAAATCTTGTTCAAATCCCAGAGATGTCGGCATTTCGTCGTTTGCCCAAAATGGGAGCGCGGTTTGATCCATGGGGCAACATGGGTGGATGGTCAGTCATCAATGATTTGACCTATCTTGAATGGATGGCCGAACAAGAGCAACAGGTCGAAGAGGAAGAAACAGAGCGAGTGTCCGCTTGGGGTACAGCCAATGGTTATCAAGGTGGTAAGAAAAGACCTCGGAAGTCAGCGTGGTTGAATACACCGTACACACCGGCTCGGGTTGCGGGGAAACCATTGCCGAAACCGCAGTCACGTGGTCAAAGAAATGATAATTCACAACCTCAAAAGGCTAAAAGTAAACGTGTTCGTCAACCGGTTGGTGGTCAATCTCAACGAACAAAAACGGCTCTCGCACCCAAATTGAGTCCGCTAACTCGTGCGATGGGACGTGCTACAATAGCCCAAGAACATCGAAGTAACAGTGCTCGGGTAATGAATTCACTGCCACCAATGCTGTCAAAGACTGTTGGACAAAAATGGGTTGAACAAGAAAAGTCGGTTGAGCAAGAACGAAGTGCACGAAACGTAAGCAAGGCCTCACGGTCGAGTATGAATACATCATCGAGTATTCGTATGCAAGGTCGTTCAAATCTAGTACCATCTACTTTCGGTCGCAGAGGAAGTTTAAATGCACGTGTGCAGTCACCAATGCTTAAAGTGTTACATCAGGAACTGTCTGGTCAGCAATCGGACAACAGTCTGTCGCAATCTGCTTTGGCATCGTCACGAATGAAACGTCCTGAGTCAAGTCAATTGATTGCCTCAAACGACACTGTTCTCAAAGACAGCATTACTTTCGGTAAAAACAGAGGATTACGTACTGTATCGAGTCAATCACCGTTGTTGCAGGGTGCGAAAAGTGCAAAAGCGATCTCTACCAGTGAAAAAGCAGAGTTTCAAAATGTTGTTCAACGAAAAGTGATTGAGACTATTGGTCGCGACGTTCCTAAAAATGTGCGTAAAGTGATTCAATCTATACCTTCAGGTCCGACTGGCTTAAATCAGGCTACTGGTAACGTAGGTATGCCTAAAAATATCGTAGAATCTGTGGTCACCGTTGTGGAACGAACTTTTGCTAAGCAAGTTCTTGATCAAGTATCAACCGTTTTCGCTACTGCCAACGTTGAATCAATTTCACAGTTGGAAGTACAAACAGGAACCTCAGTATC
The DNA here is from genome assembly GCA_937127265.1 of uncultured Pseudomonadota bacterium. Classification (GTDB taxonomy): domain Bacteria; phylum Myxococcota_A; class UBA796; order UBA796; family UBA796; genus CAJWHX01. Next base: position 4,297 of record CAKZLX010000640.1, on the reverse strand, counting down.
TCAATCGATTCGTCGTATTCAAAAGGTGATAGATACTGTAACCACAGAAGTTTTACAGCAAAATAAAGCGATGATTGAACAAGTTGCACGTTCTGTTGTCAAGGGGAATGTTGAGGGTAATCCTAGTGAAAACGCTCAAAATACTGTGGTCACCCAGATTACCCAGCGCAAATTAAAACAAATATCGTCAGCCTTACAAGAAAAAGGTGTCAGTCGTCAATTAGCAGACAAAGTTATCCAAAACTTTGGCCCATCAACATTTGACCTCACCCAGTCCGTAGAAGATATTGTCGAAGTCTTAACTGAACAGGCTGGATTCAAGCGAGGTAGAGTCAAAAGAGACACTTTGTCACAAGGACAAGAACAAGGCTTCGGATTGAAGAAGGACAGTTTAACACGAACTGTTACACGCCAGTTAGAGCCATTGTTTCAACAGTTACAGGGAAAAAATACTGCTGGTACTGATTTCTGGAAACGAGAATTGTCTGTTGGCAAAACATCTTCGCTATTGCCCAACCTTAGTATGGCAGGAGAATCGCTTCCTGATCGTATCATCGCTGATGTGGTGGAAGAGATATCACGATTTGCTGAGCGCGAAACGATGATTGAAGGTAGTTCTGCGCAAGACAAATTGATGAATACTTTAAATAAAACGGTTTCCAAATTGGTTTCTGAAACGCGAAAGATGCGCGGTATGGTGGATCTGAACGATGTTGTGAATGTACAGCCAGTTGGAATGTTTGCTGCAGACGAAGGTGAAGAAGAGACTTTCGGTATGCAAGGATCTGGGTTCCGACAAGGTGCTCAATCAGGTGCTTTTGGATCCAAAGTGTCTCCTTGGATGACCAGTCCATCAGCCACTGCCGAAGTGGTTGCCAAAAAGACACCGAAAGGGAAACTGCAACCAATGCAACAGGCTGCGGCTCGTGTGTTGAATCTGATGCGCACCAATCCTACGCGTCCTGAGATCATCGCTCGTCATACTGGCTTACAAGTCGGTGAAGTACAACAGATAGTTGCTCAGCTACAAGGATTTAGTTTACCGACAGTAGAAAAAACGACAAATCAGAATACTGGTACCAGTGTCAGTAATCAGATTGGGGCAAATGCAAAAAAATCAGAAGCCTCAGGTCGTACATTGGATCGTACTTCAAGTCGGGCCGTCAGTGCATCGGGATTAGGGGCATTGGCTGAATCTGTCACAGGACAACCTCAAATTGCAGGACAACCTCAAATTGCAGGACAACAAGGATTGAATAGGCTCAACGAGAAAGGTGATAAATATGCTCATCCTTTGGAGAAAGTATGGGAGCGCGCGACCAGTCCAATTCAGATGCCTGAATGGCGTGGAATGGGAACGTCTTCGTTTACACCGATCGTTGGTGAGTCTGCAAAGGGATGGAGGTTGAGTCCAAAACGTCGTCCGATGTATCCTTATGCTGTCGATACAGAGTCTACATTGTTGCAACCGACTGATATTAATGCTGAAGGGACATTTGATGGTGATACAGAACTGTCTGCCAATAAATCCAGTCCATGGTTTTCAGGCAAAGACGATGTTGCTCAGCAAGGCTTTGGTTTTGTACCACAAAGTATTTCTGGTGATGCAAAACTGTCCAGTCGTGAAATTTCCATGTTTGGTCAAAGCCAATCGGTACAACTGACGGTTGGTGATCTGCGTAATCAAACCGCTCGTTGGTTAGAACCCAATCGCACAGTGGTACTGGATAATGGCACGGTGATTCACGCCAAAGTCGCTAAGCGTTTGGGGATGAGTGTGAAGGCACAGTCTCCAAAGAATCTACCCTTGTCTTGGACATTGGAAGGCGTACAACTCAAATCCGACCACAAATCACTTCCTGGTTGGGCAAAACGCGCTTCTGGTCGACCGTTGGTGAAAGCCTCTCCGGAGTTCTTGGTTGCCTTAGCGAAAACCTCTAGTGCAGAAGAAGTTGCAGAGGTGATTCTTCAAAATAGCAATCGTGCAGAAGATGGTATTTTACCGAGAACAGCGATGACTGCCATTGATCAAATTCGTCGTGAAGCACACCGCAGTCTACAAGACCTGAGTACACAACAAGAAGAGATCGCACAGAGTCTTACAAGTAAGGGTCGTCGTAGCCTTGGGGCTTCCAAACGTCGTGTATCTAGAACGGCTCGGGCGGTGATGGATGGCTTTACTGGTTTGAAACCCATCTCTACGGCCACTCCAAGTACCGATGGTCAAGTTGCTGGAAATGATAAAGTGAGTAAACTGGCCAAGCAATTGGAGAGTCTAGTGTCGTTGGCGGAAAACAACCGTCGTGATGAAGCCCGTGAAGGTGTACGGATGGCTGAAGAGTCACATGATGCTATCGCTGAAGGGCAAGCCGGCGCGAAAGGCGAAGAAAGAGATTATGATGTAGATATCGATGCTTTGCGTCAAGAAGTGATGCAGGCCTTTGAACAAGAGATGTCTATTCGCAGTTTACGTAGTTTCGACAATTCAAACAATACAGATCCTTGGTGGTGATATATGAGTTCAACAATTGAAAAAGCCAAATTTCGTTCCGAGATTGGGAACACTTTTACTGTACAGTTCAACCCAACCGACATTCAATTGGATGCAAAAGCGTCGTGGGCAACCCAAGATACACAAGCCGATCAAGTGAAATTGGAGTTCAAAAAAGTTGAGCCCCGTACCCTTACGATGACCTTGATCTTTGATTCTACAACCAACAACTCCGATGTTCGCACAACTTATGTGAACCAGTTGATGAACACTTTCGTTTTGACCGAAATGCCAGATGTCAATCCTGCACACGATCAAACAGCCCAAGGTACGTTGGGGATGAAAAAACGCAATGTACTTCAAACGTTTGAGTGGGGTAACTTCTCTTTCTTTGGGGCGATTACAGGTTTGAGCACCAAGTACACGATGTTTTCAAAAGATGGAAATCCAATTCGTGCTGAGGTCAAAGTCAGTATGAAGGAATACATCAACCAAGACTTTTTCCAAGTGGGTGGTTCTCGTCACAACATCACAGTTCCACAAGTCAAGTTGGTGCAAATGGAAGCCGGTCAAACTTTATCAGGTATGGCGAGTGCCTTGGGTACAACGATGTCTGCCTTGGCACAGGCAAACGGAATTTCAGACCCCTTCAATGTTCCTGCGGGTAGCATCTTGGGATTGCCTTTTGGTCGATAAATAGCATCAGGTCAAAAAACGCATCGCAAATAAAAGCAGTAAGGGCTCACTGGTTGGTATTGAGCATTAGGAGAAAGAATGGGACAAACGGTTATTGGTTTTGAGGTTCAAGTTGGTTCGTCGACATTTACACACAATCAGTCCAATGGATTGCTCAGTGTGATCATGGAAGATCATGTTGATATGGCGAGTGTCTGTTCGATCACGGTCAGTACAGCAGAGAATCAACCGACACAAGGCTATAAAATTGGTGACAAAGTATCGATTAAGATCCAAAAAAGTGAAGAATTATTTTCAGGAGAGTTGATTGCAATTGATCACTCTTTTCAAGGGAAAGGAACCTCTTCGGTCATTTTAAAGTGCTTGGATCACAGTCATCGATTGGCACGTGGTCGCCAAACTCGTTTTTGGAATGATATGAAAGATTCCGATGTGGTCAGTGAGGTTGGTGCCGAGTCACAACTCAGTGTGGAAGTGGATGCCACCAGTGAAACCCACAAATACATCTTGCAACGAAATGAGAGCAATTTGGGTTTTTTGAAGCGATTGGCTGCCCGTAACAACTTTCAATTGCGTGTGGAACCTGGAAAGTTGCTGTTCAAGAAAGCCGATGGTAGTGCCTACACCTACAATTTGAGTACCGATAGTGGTTTGATCTCTTTGAACATGTCGTACAACTCTTCTGACATGGTACAGAATGTTGTGGTTCGTGGTTGGGATACCGCTACCAAAAAAGAGATTGTTGGAAAGGCTTCTGCCGGCGATGTACAAAATATTGGTGCTGGTGAAGGTGGTCCACAATCTGCCAGTGTATTTGGTGACCAAACGGCTTACATTACCGATGTGCCTGTCACAACCCAAGAGATGGCCGATGAGTTAGCCAAAGCAGAAATGGAGCGAATCGCCCGTCGTTTTGGGCGTGGTAAGGCCGTTATTGTGGGAGATGGCCACTTGCGGGCTGGAAGTACCTTAAACATTGAGAAACTTGGACAAGGTGTCAATGGCGCCCATTATGTCATTTCCTCTCGCCACGTGATTCGTCCACAAGTGGGATATCGTACAGAAGTCACATTTTGTTCTAACACAATGGGCAATTAAGAATTACATAAT
>CAKZLX010000639.1 GCA_937127265.1 uncultured Pseudomonadota bacterium | reverse complement strand
CAACGTGATCTTCAAGAAAAGCAAAATCTCTGTGACGAAATGATCCGAGAAATGTACAACGAACGCTCTAAGATGCCAACGACCGCCGGTGAAATGCGAGAGCATGATCGAATGTTGGTTCATCAATATTACGCATTGTGTCGTTCTGAAGAAGACTTGCAAGTACAAGCAGAAAACGTACAAGTATGTCAAGAAGCGTTATTGTTTGCTCGGCAACAGTCCAAAATCAACGAGAAGTTGGTCGAGAGTATGGAGCGTGAGTTGGCTAAAGAACGCAAGCACAAGGAAACACAGCAAGCTGATGAACTAGGTGTAATGGGGTGGTGGCGTAATCAAGGCTTGTTGGATTGACGATAGACTTTGGACCATAGATTGTTTTTAGAGAGTACAGTTTGAAGAATTTCATGTACCTCGTGCCGTGAATCTCATTTCGCCATAAAGCTGCTTAATGGTTTTGTTTGATTTGTGTAAACGGACAATTTAGAATAAAAGATATGTATCGGCATTTTGGATAATGGGAACTGTATAATAGTGTTGGGTTGATTTGAGGGTGCTAAAATGAAACAAGTGTTGTTTATGCTCTTTGCATTGGGTTTGGTGGGCAGTATTCTAGCATCTGCTGTAGCGCAAGATGTATCTGCCCCACAGCCACAAACGACAGGGCTAAGTCCATTAGAGCCACAAGATTGCGATAGTGTGATGTCTGTGCTGTTGCAAAAGAAAAAAGAAGCCCTCGACAGACGTGAACGTAGTATCAAGGCAAGAGAAACTGATATTCAGGCCGCAGAGGTACGGATTTCTGAAGAATTGGCCAAATTGGAACAAATTCGAAATGAGATGCGCCAAGCCATGCAGGACTTAGATGCCCAACAGTTAGAAGAAGTTGAACGCTTGGTCAGCATGTTTGAAAAAATGCGTGGTAAAAAGGCTGCCGCGATCTTGGAACAGGCAGATCGTGAGGTGGCAGTTGAAGTACTCCGTAGAATGCGAAACAAGCAAGCGGGTGAGGCCATGGCCGCCATGAATCCAAATACAGCGGCAGAACTTGCTGAAATCATCTCTCAATTTCCTTTTGAAACGGAGTCGGCGGAATGAAATTACGTAATGATGCCGTCAACAAAGGGACGAGTTCTTTGATTTCTACTTTGACCCACGTAGAAAAGGGTGCCAAAATTGCCAAGGGTGAAGATGCTTTGGGTGGTGTCATGGCACAGTTTTCCTCTTTGATGTCGGTTATGCAAGACGACTTTGCTTTAATGAACGACATGGAGCGAGAGTATGCGGGTGAAAAGTCCGAAGTTGAACCCACATTGCCCGATGAATTAGCTGTGATCATGCCTTCTGACCCAGATTCGAAAAATGAAACTGTTGCGAAGGACTCCGCACAACTACCAGCACTTGTGGACGCAGCACCTACTTTTGGGACTGAACAGGACTTTGATGATCTCCTTAATAAATCCATGCCGTTAGATACCGTACCCGTACTTGATTTACCAGATGTATTACAAAGTGCCATGTCAATCGATCGCATTGATTTAATGGACCTTGAGACAGTAACCTCATCAGTGATTGGGGCAGATGTCTCAGTCGCTCCGGTTATGAGCGTACATACGGATGCAGTTCCGGTTTCGACGCCTTCCATTAATATTCCAGTAACGGAAATCCAGGTGCCAACTGTGCAAGAAGTACCAGAAGTCTTAGCCGAGCAAATTGTGCAAAAAATGTCGCAGATGCTGGTAGAGGAGATTGCTGTTGAGGAAGACGCGCCACGTTTTGAGATGTCGGAACGACTAGATTTGCCTGATTACATGCGTGAGCAAGTACGTTTGCTGGATGATCAACCGATAGAGTCTGAAGATACTCACAATGTAGTTGAACATGACATAGAAGTGGGTTTGCGTACCGCCTTTTCAAACGCAGTTGATGTTCAGGCAATCGAAACCGTTCAATCTACTCCATCGCAAGTAGATGCGGTCCAGATGGCTTTGCAGTCATTGACCACAGGTTCCGGATTGGCCACTCAGGTTTCTCAACAGGTTCAATCGGTACAACCCACAGTATCAACCAACGTGGATGCTGTGTCGATCCAACAACAAAAGAACACTGAGAGTTTGAAGGAAACCAAACTCCCCAGAATGCACTTTGCACGCCAAAGTTTTGAGGAACTGTTGGAAGAAAGTCAGCAAAAGGGGACCGAGCAAATGGGGTTTCGCAGTAAGTTAATTCAGCGATTGGAAATGGTGATTCAAGATCCGATGGGACGCATGGATGTTGAAGTGTCTAAGGAAGTCACTGGGGTGAATGTCAAAGCTGTAGTACCCATGGAAATCCTATCCAGTTTGCAAGGATTAGATGTGGAACTACAATCTGCCCTTGCCCAAAGAGGACTGGACTTAAATCAGTTTGAACTCTTTGAAAGAGGTGAAGATACCAATAGTCAAGGTGAAACCAATACTTCTGGTGAAGATGTGTCATCAATAGAAGCAGAGACTGAACAAAAAATATTGGCAGGTGGTATATTGGTTAACCAACGGGTATAAGTTGTTCACCACACCACTTCTCACAACACATAACAGTACCATACGTCTTGTAAGACAATCAAATTTGAGGAACATATGACAACACCATTGGAAGGGGTATCATTCTTATCAGGACCCAACAGTGAACCCAAAATAACCGAACCCGGTGCCAATACGCAGTTGGGCAAAGATGCATTTTTGAAATTGTTGGTTGCCCAAATGCAAAATCAAGATCCCTTGAATCCGCAGTCGAATGAAGAATTCGTTGCGCAACTTTCTCAATTTACCCAAGTTGAGCAACTGATGGATTTGTCGTCTCAGTTTGATGGAATGTATATGGCGATGAATTCGGTAAACAATACTTCCATGACCCAACTGTTAGGTAAGGAAGTCGTCGCGGTTGGCAATCAGTTCTATCATGGTGAGAAAGACGGTGCTGTGAAGTTGCATTACGCCGCAGCTGATGCCACCCAAGGTTCAAAGTTGACTGTGTATAACGAATCGGGGTCTGTTGTTTACTCAGGTGCAACCGGTGCTCTCAATGCTGGTGAAGGCTTTGTGGAGTGGGACGGACGGGATGTTGATGGCCAACCTTTGCCCGAAGGTAACTACACCTTTTCGATTACCGGATTTGACGGGAATGGGGATGTGGTTGAGATCCAAGAGTTGATGGTTGGTATTGTGGACGGCATGTCTTATGAGACCGGTGTTCCAACCCCAAGTATCAATGACGTCATTTTTGATTTGGGGCAAAT
>CAKZLX010000638.1 GCA_937127265.1 uncultured Pseudomonadota bacterium | reverse complement strand
TTGTGCTGTTGGGCGGTAATCTTGGTAAAGGTTTTGAACAAGGCTGCTTTATCACCCGCAGACATCGCATCATCTACAATGATGGCACCTTCGAAAACACCGGGTCCCGTTTCTTCGTGCAACCCTTCCAGTGGAAAATCCATCTGTTCGGCAGTATCCAAGATATCTTGATAGAGATTACGTTCCCCTGCCAAGCGAATCATCGAATAACCAAAAGTGCCCGGAGCCACCGGCTTGAGATTGCGATAGCCTTTTTCACGTACCGAATGAGGTGTTTCATCAAATACAAAGAACTCAAATTCAAGGGCGGCATTGGCATGAAAACCCATGTCTTTGGCTTTTTGGATCATCCGTTGCAAGGTCGCACGCGCACCGACATCACCGTGTTCACCAACAAAGTGTCCTAAAAATAGGAGGGTGTCTTCACCGGGAATCTCTCGACAGGTACTGGGGTCAATCTCCACCATTCCATCGGGATATCCAGTGTGCCAACCCGTTACCTTGACATTGTCATACAACTGATCATTACAATCCCATCCGAGAACCACATCACAAAACCCAAAGCCCTTCTCCAATGCCGAAAAGAACTTGTCTTTGGCCATGTACTTCCCCCGTAAAACACCATCGATATCAAAGACGCCAACTTTGACATGTTTCAATTTTCGCTCTTCAACAATTTGACGGGCATCCTCTACAGTTTTAACGGCTCTGGCTTCCATGATTACACTCCTTTGAATCAGTGATATTTTGATACCTTTTGTTGTATCATTGATGTAACAGATATTCATAAGGAAAAAATATTCTCTCCATAACCAACATTCCTGCGACAAAAGAACGACAGGTAATTCAAAATATCTACAGGTTTGTTATGGTAGTCAGCAAGAATTATCGTTGCCTGACGACGTGGCGATTTTGCATACAATCTGGGAGTGGTAAATGAGCAATCCTCAAGACATGAAACAGTGGCGCATCAAAGTGTTCACCAGTACTTGGTTGACCTATTTTGGTTTGTACTTTTGTCGCAAGGCTTTTTACACCGTCAAAGGTCCACTGGGTAATGAATTGATGATCGATGAAACACAACTCGGATACATCGGATTTGTCTACTTGTTGTGCTATACCATTGGTCAATTTGCGGCAGCGGGTACTGGACGATTAATGGGGGCGCGAAATCTATTATTGGCGGGGATGGCTGTATCCTTAGGGACCAATATCATTTTTGGATTTGCCGCTAATTTTTGGACCATCATGGTTTTCATGGGAATCAATGGATTTGCACAAGCCACTGGATGGCCCTCAACCATCGGTATCATGGCCAACTGGACCACTCGAGAAGAGCGTGGTACCATCATGGGGCTTTGGACAACCTGCTACCAATTTGGTGGAGTTGCTGCGACTGCTTGGGCGGCATGGTGGCTCAATCAACAGGGGTGGCGTGGTTCGTTTTTTGCGGCATCCAGTGTATTGACCCTGATTTGGCTCTATGTCTATTTCTTTGTACGCAACAAGCCTGAAGATGTTGGTTTATCATTAGCAGAATCATCCCACGACCAGACGATGGAGAACGCAAGCACAAATGCAAGCACTCACAGCAATGAAACATTATTTGGACCCGGAATTTTACAGACGGTCCTACTGGTTGGAAGTTTCTACTTTTTTGTAAAGTTTGTTCGTTATGCACTGTGGTCTTGGGCACCTTTTTTATTGGACACCCAATTTGGACTGGAACCCGATACGGCAGGTTACATGAGTACCCTTTTTGATCTTTTTGGGTTTATGGGTGCCATGACCGCGGGTATTCTCTCCGATAAGTGGTTTGGTGGACGTCGTACCGGTATCTCGATTATCATGCTGGGAGGCATGGTCGTTGGTTGCATGGTGCTGTATTGGGCTGGTATGATGGCTGGCAGTGGCGCTTTTTCGGAAACGGTCGTTCTCTGGACCTGCGGTGCAGGACTGTCGATGATTGGCTTCATGTTGTTTGGACCTGACTCTCTGTTGACAGGTGCAGGTGCCATGGATTTGGGTTCCAAAAAATCTGCGATGGTAGCCGCTGGTATCATCAACGGAATGGGGTCAATCGGTGCGATGACCCAAGAGATTGTACTCTCTACAATCATGATGTACTCCAAAGGAAATGGTATTCAAGTGATGGGGATGACCTTTACCGAAACCTCAAGTACCTTTGCGGTGTTGATTATAGCCTCTGTCGCCGCAATGGGTCCCTTGCTGATTGTGCAATGGCGAAATAAACAAGGTATGTCAGACTTATAACGACCCCTATCAGGTGAACCATGTCCACAAAGCCACACATTCTGATTCTCAAAACCGGCACCACCAATCCACCAGTGGTCGAACGCTATGGTGACTATGATGACTGGTTCCAACAATGTCTCCAAAATCACCAACTCGACTGGACCGTTGTCAAAGTATATGAAGGTCAGACAATACCGGATATCGTTGGTTTTGATGGAGTGATGATTACAGGTTCACCCTCCTCAGTTTGGGAACAAGAAGATTGGATGGTACAGACGATTGGTTGGCTTGAGGAAAGAGTTACCCAACAAGACATCCCCATTTTGGCGGTCTGTTTTGGGCATCAGTTGTTGGGAGCCGCTTTGGGAGGCACTGTAGAACCCAATCATCAAGGTGCGGAAAATGGTACTATCGGTGTACAATTGAATCTGCTTGGACAACAAGATCCTTTGTTTCAGGGACTATCCGAAACCATCCAAGTTCAATCTGTGCACAAAGATATCGTGGTCAGCCTACCTGATCGTACCGATACAATCTGCTTGGGCAGTACCACCAACACTGTAATCCAAGCGCTTGGCGTCGGTCAACAAATCCGGTCGGTCCAATTTCACCCTGAAATTATCGCTCCTGTACTCCGTAAACTATTTGAAGTCCGAGAACAACAAGCACATGTATTCCCTTCAACCGATGGGGTGCGCATCCTCGACAACTGGATTCATCATTGGATTCTGCCATCGACAACTGTATCGTAACAACTCTATATCCGTTTATGCCTCGATAACATCCAGCAAAACACTTCTCAATCGCTCCTTGGCCATCGGCTTTTGAACGATAGCATCCACAGTCAACTTCTCGGGGTCAATCACACTTCCGGTCACCAAAATGATCTTGCTTTGGCACCCTTTATTTCGTACGCACCTCATAAACTGTACACCCGATAGTGTAGGCATCTCTAGATCAAGTAAAATGACAGCGGGATTCCATTGCGGCACCACTTCCAGTCCCACGGTAGCATCCTGACAATATCGCACATCCATCTCCATGCTTTGACAATAGGATGTCAAGATCGCACCAACGTCTCGGTTGTCATCGACTATCAACACACGAACCCCATCCAAATCAACCTTTTGTGTCTTCGTCGATGTATTTTCAACGATTGAGGGTTTCTGTAAGGGTAAATCAAACCAAAAATGACTCCCTTGATCAACTGTACTCTCAACCTGAATAGTGGAACCCATCTGTTCAATTAACCCTTTACAAATCGCCAACCCCAATCCAATGCCTGGAGTATGTACCGAACGCTCACGCATGAATGGTCGAAAAATGCGTTCGAGATGCTCGGATGATATCCCTTTACCAGTATCAATGACCGATAACACCACTTGATTTGCAGTGGTCACATCGGATGTTAAGCGAATGGTAATCGAACCAGTTTGGGTAAACTTCAAGGCATTGGTCAATAAATTGCTCAACACTTGTCTTAAGCGAACCTTATCTCCACGCACCCAAAATGCTTGCTCAATATCGATGTAAAACTCCAGTCCCTTCTTTTCGGCCTTGCTCTGATACAAACGCGATACATTTTCTACCAGTTTTGAGAAGTTGAGGATTTCCACTTGTAAATCCAATCGGCTTTGTTCCAATGAGGTAAAATCAAACACATCATCCAACAAACGACTCAATCCCAAAGCCGATGTTTGTAGAGATTCCATCTGTTGTTCTATCTCCGCCCTGTTTGGGGTATTGCTCTGATAATGACTGACGACCAAATCGGATGTGGCCACAATCACAGTCAACGGGTTCCTAATCTCATGAGATAAGTAGGCTAAAAACATGTCTTTGGCGACATTGGCTTTGTGCGTTTCTTCTTGGGCCTGGGTTCGTTCGCGCAACTCTTGCTCGATTCGATGCAATAACTTCTGCTCTTGGTTCTGGGTATAAAATGCCAGTGCCGCCGCAGTTATTGTACACCATACCAGCACCACAGTGTAGACGAAAGGTGGTGTATCATTGGCGGCAAAAGATGGAAACTGTTCCCCCAAACCAAACAGTACAAAGGCAATACAAGATAAAATCAATCCCGTCCACAGTGCATGTTTACGACCACCGATCACTCCCATAAACATCGTCGCTAATGGATAGGTAAACAACACGGGACTGGTATGAAACCCGGTCCACAATGGCGCCTGTCCCAACTGCAAAATGGTTAAACCAGCAATCGTCCAACTTGGAATGTGCATACTCGGACAGACACGTAACAACAGAAAACTACTACAGGTCACGGTATGCCCAATTGCCACAAGTGAATACCAATAGGCATAATCAGGTTTCAACCACCATCCAACTGCCATAGTACCCAAACACAACAATCCCGCCACAATACAAAACAACAACATGATGCGTGCCTGCTCAAAGGCTTTGGGGTCATCATACAAGGCTGGATGCAAACATTGTCGCTCCAAGACTTGCCAATAGTTCGGCGGTTCGATCATAAAATGCTCTTACATTACAGTACTGTAAAACAGTATATAAAATTAATAGACTTTGATCTTCGATTTTTACTGGGTGTGCTGTACCAATCGAAATGTTGTGGGAAGATCGGTCTCTACCGAAAAGGTTAGGGCATAGGTTTCACTAGACTCATCCCATCTGGTTTGCCAATAGTCGTTATCATGCACCGATTGATCGACGGCTTCCCATAGACCAGTACTCTGATTCCAGGACTGTAACTGCCAACCATCCCCACGATACAAGCCTTCGATGGTGATCGGAGTGTAGCCAAAACCCCCAGTCAATTCAAATTCGACCGCCACATTGGAAACCTCGGCTTGTAAACGGGTCGGTTGTGTTTGCAAGACTGATCCAACCGTTGTGGTAACATCAATGCTGTTGGTTTCTGCCAATAACGCTATGATATCGGTCGTTCCAAACTTCGTTGGGTCAACAGATGCCATATCGGTACTGGGACCATAATAGAGTGAGATGTCATTGGGGACCACAAGATACTCGACAATGGCGTCGATGGTACTTCCAGCCTCAATAATTGTATTGTTTGGATCAAACGGCACCCCAAGTTCAAAGGCCATCTGAGACCAACCACCGTTGTTGGTGCGATTGATGTTGATGTGTGGATTCACAATCGTCGTTCCATTGATGACGGCTGTGTAATCTCGTACCACAAAACCAACATCTGCGACGTGCTCTGGTAAATTGCCTCCCGTTCGATTGCTGTCGTACATGAACACCCATGGATGTTCTCCCGTCATTTCAATTCCCCGATCGGCATCTGAGGCATAACCAGTTGTGCCATGATTGGGCACCGTTGCATCGAACAACACACCCATGGAGTCACCATACGCATATTTGGTGAATCCATTGTCCGAATAATTGTCTGCAGCAATCTGAAACAACCCCATACGCGCATAATCGACATCTTCCAAGAATTCGTAATGAAGCACGTAGTATGCACGCACCAAGTCATCCGTGCGCACCAAGTGAGTCTGGGCCGTCAATGTCATCGCATCGTCCGCAGTAATTCCAGAGTACGTGACATCGGTCATAACGGGTCCAGGGGCCGTATAGGTTGACTTCAACTGCGTGGGTTGCTGATCTCGCCATGGACGACTGGTCTGAACGTACTTCAGAAAATCGGCGCCACCGACATTCCCCGTCCAATTGTATTGTCCATTGACGTTCATCAAGAATGGACGAACATCGTCCACCATTGCACGACGGAGGGTTTTATCCGGATCATAGGTAATCGACTCACCCCAAGCCCCCAGAGCAGACTCGTCCCATTGCTGATTGGCACCCCATCCCACCAAACTCAATTGAGCATGAGAAGCCGCAAAGGTCTCACCCCATTTCCCGATGGCCACCGTGAGTTCCATCTGGTGACTGCCCGATGGAACACGTGGTGTCGAATACATGTGAAACCAGTTGGGCCAATATCCCGGTACATGCCAGTTCTTTGAAACTTGAATCGGCAAGCCCATCGGTTCTTCATTGGCATCTCGAAACAACGGTGCGCCACCCGTAATGTTGAAAGTAGTGTTGATCGGTCCATCCAAAAACAGTGGCACGTGCAAAGCATCCAAACCGCTGTGATCAATGATCAAATGATGGCGATTGTAGATGTATTTGAAGCGTTGACAGCATCCGATCGCCCCTATAAAGAGCCTAAAAAACTGTCTGAAGCCATGAAGATCATGGGGTATATGAAAAAAGATCACCATTTCGACCCAGATTTGCTGGATGAATTTGTGCGCAGTGACGTGTATCTTCCATTTGCACACAAATATATGGCTCCTGAGCACATCGATGCCTTTGACAAAGACGCTTTCTTGGCGATTCAACCCAAACCGTTGTCCTGAAAATTCAAATAACGGTTCCT
>CAKZLX010000637.1 GCA_937127265.1 uncultured Pseudomonadota bacterium | reverse complement strand
TCAGCCCCTGTGTTGTTCTTTGAATTCGCCATCCACTCTCCACTTTGAAATTACGGTCGTTTGGTATATTGGTTACGGTATATTGGGTGTTGTAGGCCGTTTGGGTGCTTTTGGGGCTGTTTTGCTATTGTAGGCTTGCAGATGATGGATTCCTGCTCGACAAAGCTCAAACCTGCAACTAGTTCAGAGCTTCATTTCTCGTTCGATCTTGGCGACGTCTTTGAGGCTGAGTTCGGTAATGTCGGAGATGGTTTGGTGATCCATTTGGCGGGTGAGCATCTTTTTGGCGGTGGCTAGTTTGGTTATCGGCTGGGTTATCAGGGGGTTTCTTGGTCATTGGGGCTCCGGGTTTGGAGCGGTACTAGCAAGAATTATGCCAACTGAATACTGACGGTATTATCGGACAATTAGCGGTGTTGGATAAAAGTTCGTCAATTTCACCTGTCGAAAACACTAAAAAACTGTCGAATACGTCAATTCTTCGACACCAATAATGCAATTTTTAGAGATTGTGGAGGGTGGGCTTCGACACTTGGACTGTCGAAAGTGGCTAGTGTCTCAATTTGTATGAGATTCTGTAGAGTGGTTGCGATTATGTTTTCAGCTATCTTTTATTCTAAAGGTGCACCGATTGATACTGTCTAACATCGATGATATTGCAATCAGTACCCTGTTCAAGAACCCAACAATCTTGGATCGCGTTGGCTTTGTAGGCAATCGCAATTGTTTTCGATACATCGTTGATCAATCACCGGTTTGAAAAACACGGATACCCCAACTTTGTTCATCCGCAAATGGGTGGACGGTTGGTGTTCCCCATGTCAAAAGACAATAATGGTCGCGAATCGGGAGCAGTGTGTCGAGGCTTGTGGGCTGGGTTGTGATTTCACCTTGTGCTTCCAGTCCTGCTTCGCTCCACAGTTCCCAGTGTTCAAGCCCCATCCACCGAGCGTGGTCAATCGAGAGGGAAAGCATGATAGTTCGTGAACTGTCTAGCCATTGTGAGAGATGCAACTGGGGTCCGTTGCCTGTGCTGTATTGGCGATCGAGCAAGGCCCGTTCGGGGGTGGAGTCCCTCAAGGTGTGATCAAACCAGGTCCAAGTTCCCAGTGGTAAACTTTGTCTGAAATCACACTGTTCTCGCAGGGTGTCGATTGTGGGTGTGGGGAGCCAAATGAAGTCGGGATGATCCCACAAGTCGGTGCGCACAGTGTCAAACAGTTCGGGGGTAATCGCTGAAAAACGTTGGCGTTCGCTGGCTTGTTCAATTAAGGCGAGCAGTGGCGTGTGTAGAGTATCGAGGGCGCCGAATCCACTAGAACGATTGGCTTTCCAAGGCCATGAAAGCACTTCTTGATTGGAAAGGAGACCCACTTGAATTTGCGACGATGGTATCGGGATGTCGATGGGTATATCATCGTCTATGGGTGGCACGATGTCCTGACCAAGATAGATGATGTGACTGGCACCAAGGGCAACGGATGACCACAAGGGTTCTAGTGAACGGGAAGTGGTTGAGGGAGCAGTCTCTGTGAGGATGTGTAAAGCATCGTATTCAGTGGCATCCCAAGAAGACTGACTATCGATCTGCCATTGTGGATGTGATTGTAGATAGGTATCTGATAGTGCTGGGAGTATGATTGGTTCTTGAGTGATGTCTGTCCAAAGGATACTGGGATTTTCGATTTGCTCAATTTTCAATGTCCGACCGTGTACTGGGATATAGTGTGTATCATTGTCGGTTTGTAAGATGCCGTCAGTTTGAACAGTGTCATCATATAGTTGAATGGACAATGAACCACACCGGTCTATTTGGAGAGAGTAAATGGTCTCCAGATCATCAATCGGTACTGGTTGACTAAGAGGACAACCTTCGGTCCCTAAGGCTAGATGGGTACTGTTTGGTGGTAGTAGCATAGTTTCTTGATCGGTGAGCCAAGTGCGTCCAATCCATTTCTCTTGATCATAGAGTTCTATCCACTGGGCATCCGGATCGAGGTTAGGGGTCTCAATTTCGATGTCTGTCTGCCACTGGGTACTGTCGAGAGCCATGTGCAAAGCAGTGGGGTGTAGCAGCCTGATATCACCACCTAGATCATCGACACTGTCTGCCTCGATTTGGATGACCCCTTGCCAGTTGGGGGTTTCCCGTGGGGGATGAATTTGCTCTCCATAGACTTCGGTGTCCACTTTGGGTCGCCAGAGCCAATCTATGTTTCCTTGAAAGAAGATGGTTGGTGTATTTGGTTCTAGCCAAACCCTTGTGCTTTGTTCAGGTATCGTCTGCTCTGTCCAAAACAGTTCAATACCGACCTGGGTATCGTTCTCAAAAGGGGTTATTTGGTTGATCGACAATACGTTACCTTGGTGTACCGGCACGATATCTAAAACACCATCATCCAGTGTTTGAGGTGCATTGTCTATATCGACCAAGGCTAAATCAATGATGCCACCACCAGTCCCTTCCAGTCGTGCCAATGATGAACCGATATCTCGAAAGACCATTTTGATTTGGTTGTTTTCCAATAGGGTATCGCCACGTCCACCATCACCAGCAGTAAGGGTATCGTCTCCACAAAAGATAGTACGTACCCGTACTTCTTCGAGAGTGAGCGGGCGAGGATCACAAGGTGGGTCACTAAATGGAACAGACACCGAATACGTACAGGACGTACCCAGTGTCAAGGTTACAATGCCGAACCACAGTCGAAGTGCTCTGTCGGTCATTGTGTCATCCGTAGGGGAGACTAGTCTTCAAAGGTAATACTCACGAAGTCGGTACGGATTTTCTTGGACCAACTTGGGGGGACGTTACCGGTTTGTACGATGAAGTCACGGGCTTCACTGGATTTCATAGGAGGCTTGATACGTCCCAGTTCGGGCTCTGCTTTGGCATAAGAGGGATCTTCAAAGACAAACATTCGTTGACAGTAATCCCCACAACCAATCACCGTAAAGTCTTTGCGGTCAATAATCAGATCGTCAGCATCCAAAAACGAGATGCGCATCCGTAGAGATTTGATGTCTCGATCGCCAGCATTGGTGATACGAGTAGAGAATTCCCAACCATTCAAGGGACCGTTTTCATCGCCCGATAGGTTGATTTGGGTCTTCTCGATGGGATCCATTTTGAGATTGGTCAAGTATTTGGCGACTTCCAACCGTTGCTTGGCAATCCGTGCATCTTTAGGGGCTTCCACCTTGTATTCTTCGATGAAACGTTCATAATCGGCAACCGCATTGCTTTCCAAGGCAACATTCCAAAGGGCATTTTTCCGTTCAACCGTCATGTCTCCATAGGTTTTCTTGGAAGGGGGGTCTTTTTTGAACTTTTTCAAATAGGCATCAAAGTCTTCTACTTTTTGGCTTTCACGGGCTTTTTCAACCATCAAGCGCTCAATGGCCAATCGGGCCTCAAAGACACGAGCTGACTTGTCGTTTTCCTTGATGAATTGTTCGTAGGCTTCAACCGTATTGATACGTTCAGCATCTCCGTATGGATCGGAACAGCCGATTTGAGAAAGCGAAAGAGCGAGAGCGAGTGGTAACCATTTCATGAGACCTCCAGAAATTTTGGTTTCAAGCAGTCTAACACAATCTAGGGAAAGTGTATTATCCAACCACTTCCATTCCTTCTTCTGAAGGTGGGTTGACCAACATTTGCCAAGCCGTTTTGGCGGAGCGCAAAAATTCATCACGACTTTTCAGGCGAGATACTGATTTCATGATGTAACTGGGTCGATAGTAAAAGCGCAGATAGGCAAGGCGAGTCCAGCGTTCAATTTCAGCATCAGTTAGATCGCAGAGAGGGCGTGGAATCGGCTCATCGGTACCGTTGGCAATGTGCTCTCTCCAATAGTCTCGTCCATGTGTACGCAACAGCATGGTATACATCTCGGTCGCCGGCATTGGGGTGACTTTAGAGAACTGGGCATAATCCAAGTCCAATTCCAGTGCCAAACGAATGGTTTGACGGATGCTAATTTCGTCTTCGTAGGGATTGCCAATCATGAAATAGCCAAAGGTGTGGATTCCGTGTTTTTTGGTGCGACTGATCACGTCATGGTACATTTCAATCGACGTCGATTTACGCAAAGTGTGAAGAATCTCACGGTTACCACTTTCGATGCCATAATAAATACGGGTGCAACCTGCCGAAGCCATCGCTTTTAATACGTCATCGGTAATGCAATCGACTCGGGTTCTCGCTGCCCAGACAATGTCCAACTTGCGTCGTTTGATTTCGTTGCAGATGTCGATCACCCGTTGTTTACGAATGGTGAAACTCGAGTCAAAGAAGTCCAGTTCACGGATACCAAATTCGTTGACGCACATTTCCAATTCATCGACCACATTTTTGGGAGATCGTGGTCGGAAGGTCTTTGAGCCTTGTTCGCAGAAAATACACTTGTAAGGGCATCCCCTCGAGGTGATGAATACACTGAAGTTCTTGTACTTGGAAATAAATGAATAATAGATTTCGTTGTCAAGTAGGTGTCTAGCAGGAAAAGGTGTTTGATTGACGTCGACTTCGGCTTCACGAGGTGTAACGATCACTTCGCCATTGTCGCGTTTGTAGGCAATGCCTCGAACGGTGGAGAGGTCTTCTTTTTTGGTGATGGCTTTGAGAAGGTTCGGTAGTGATTCTTCGGCTTCTCCTGTGACTGCGTAGTCAATCGAGGGGTAGCCCAAGGTTTCTTTGGCATAGATGGACAGGTGTACACCACCAACTACAACTGGAACATCGACCAATTCTTTGATGGCCTTGATCCAATCCAACGATTGAAAGAAAAGATAGGTGGTGAGGGTGTATCCAATGAAGTCAGGTCCGAATTCGTTTAGTCGTCGAACTGTTTCTTCTAATGTCAAATCTTCAGCGTGTGCGTCAATAAACAGTACTTCCACACCCACATTTTCTAAAATCCCTGCCACATATAAAAGAGACAAAGAAGGGAAGATACCGTAGTTTTCTTTGACGGTTTTGATGCCTGGTTCGTTTTTGACAGGACCATACGGAGGGTAAACCAAAGCAAATTTAAGACCAGACAGATCGTGACGAGAAGAGGGCATGAATCACCAAACAAAGGTTAAGATGTCTTTAATTGTAAATCAGTGTATCACAGTAAACCACTGCATTTTGTTTCCATGTGCACAATTTCTGCGAAAAGTCTACATTCACTTGTGCCTAATACTATATTCATGGTTAGACTTTTCATGACGAAAAAGATCAATTCATATAAAGTAGTGTCAAAAGAACAACACGAGGTGCGCGATGATGGTTTTGTTGCCAGAAGGAAGAGCAATCAACAATCCCGATACGATTAAAATGATCAAGATTATGCCCAGTACTTTACAGGGTAAACAATTGTTTGTGGTTGCGGTTAAGTTGGATGATGATTCTGAATTGATGATTAAAAACTGCAGTTCGCAAGATGAGGCAGTGGAACTAGCCGAGCACTGTACAGATTTAATCAACAACGCTGAAAATGATGAGGCTTCTGATGACGACTCAGACTCTGATGAGGTCGGTAGTACAGGCGATGAAGACAGTGAAGAGTCGTCTGATTGGGATAGCGAATAATCATGGTACTGCTTCCAGAAGGCAAAATTGTAAACAATCCGGATTCGGTAAAACTGATCAAGGTTGTACCGACTACACTTGGAAAAAAGTCATTCTTTGTCGTAACGCTCAAATTGGACGATGATTCCGAATTGATGATTGATCGGTGTGAGACTAGTATGGAAGCGGAAACCTTGGCCGATACTTGTCGTCGTTTGTTGAACGGTGAAGATATTGATGAGGTACCATCGTTTGTCGAAGAAGTAAGTGAGGATTCGGATGATAGTTTTGATTCAAATGCGGTTGCTGAAGACAGTGAAGAATCGTCTGATGTTGACTTGTCAGAGGGTGAAGCCTCAACTGTCACACAGAATTTTGTGATAGAGGAGGAGAATTCCAGTTCATTTGACTTTTCATCCTCCGACGAAGAAAAGCCAGTTTCTACACCAGAAATCAACGAAGAAGAATCGAGTTCATTTGACTTTTCATCTTCCGACGAAGAAAAGCCTACAGTAACTTCGCCTACGGTCACTGATGATGAGTCTAGCTCCTTCGAATTTTCCTCATCTGTTGAGGTCTCAGAGGACGTCAACATTTCTGTTGTTGATGAGGACTCTAGTTCATTTGACTTTTCGTCTTCTAATGAAGACAGTGCAGAAGTTAAGCCTTCTTCAAACTCAAAGAAACAACCCAAAAAAACGCAGAAACCCAAGATTCAAGAGCCATATACGGAAGAGCCTACCAAGTCTTCAGTCAAGAGTAAGACAACTAAGAAATCAACAACTAAGAAGACAAAAGAATCACCCACTATCGGTGCTAAGTCCACAGAGTCAGTGTCATCCAATCCCGTCGTACCCGAGCCCCAAGTTATTCCCAGAGTCACCAATTTCATTGAAGGGGATTCTGATGAGTGGATACCGGACAATGGTTTGGACGATTGGTATGACGAATAAACAATTTTTACAGTAAATACATCGTGTATGTTTATGCATGACGTACAATACACTATACACACACTATACACACACACACACACACACCCATACACACACACACACACACACACACACACACACACACACACACACACACACAC
>CAKZLX010000636.1 GCA_937127265.1 uncultured Pseudomonadota bacterium | reverse complement strand
TCATCTCGGAAGTACAACGGTTGGTGTTCAACATCATTTGTCGCATTTTTCAGAGTGCTGTAGACAATGATGTGATTCTCTGAGGTCTTGGTATGATGATTGCTGCAGTAATAGGACGGTAGTAAGATTCCGGTGACCCCAGAACTTGTGACACAATGTTGCGTTTTGGACAGTGAGAAAGCTTCGACTTGTGGCATGACGTCGGTTCTAAATCCTTCTGACATAAAGACATCGTAGGCCTGTTGTAAGTCTACATTGGGTAAACAGTACGATGACTCTATGAGAAAGAGTGATTCCAAGAATTGTTCTTCAATACCAGTGACGTTGGGGATGATCTTATGTGGTTCCATCGATTTGAAAAATGCCCCCTCAATGCATTGTCCTTGTTGATGCAGTGTGAGTGTAGAGCGAACGGAACGCGTTAACTGCTTTGTGACCCAACCAACAACCTTAGTGTGGAAGTCTTCTGAGAGAGAATCATAGTCATGAAAGGGTGCGCTATGGTGTTGCTGAGATTTTGTGCGTGTCCATTGTTCTCCCTCACTCGGGGAAAGACCAAAGGATACGGATATGAAATGAAGATAGCAAAGGATGAAGGACACTAGATATAGTGTATCAAATTACCACTGGATGCGATCCGATATTCCAAAATGATCTCAAATTCCGAGATGTATTGTGAATGTTGGATTGGATTGGTGACTGTATTGTCGAATCTATCGAGAATATTGGAATTCTTTTGGTAAAAAAGATACGAGACAACTGGATTTTTGTTATAGTAAAGATGTTACCACTTGTAATTATGTTTTAAATCGTTTGATCATGTGTGCTTTTAAAATTGAGCAAAGTACACAGTCTTTTGGAGAAGTACAATGAAACTCCCTTCTATTGGTATATTGGCGTTGATGCTGGCTTGTACGGCTGAGGATACTGAAACTGGTAATGCTGAAAAGATGCTGATGGAGAATGGCACTGCCAATCTTCAGGCTCAAGAGCGTGCAGGTCAAATCTTGACAGCGTTGCAATCTAACATTGAGCAAGATGTTCCTGCAATTGTACGTGATCAAGAAAAAATCGTCGCTGCAGTTGAAAGTGCTGTATTGCAACCAATGGAAGATGCCTTGCTTGGATTGGACATTGAATCTCTCAAGAAAATCTACAGTAAGAATGCTGAAATTGATGGGTTGCGTATCTTAGATGATGCTGAGACTGTTCGTGAGATTGGTGGTATCGTAGAGCATCGAGCCACACCTGTTGATGGAGGCGGTTTTGAGGCTTTCTTGGCAGATTTTACCGAAGTAGAGTTTGCAAAGATGGAGTTGCACAATGTAAATCTTGTGGATTCTAGTGTGATTGTGTGTCATGTATTTGTCGATTTTCGAGCGAAGTCACATGATTTGATGCGTCATGATCGTGGTTGGGCTGATTTGACCATTGCCAAAGAAGACGGACAATGGAAGTTGGCCAAGTTCGATATGGCAGAACAGGAAATCTTGACCACAGAAAAAGCGGCCTTTTCAGATGTGACGGAAGCATCTGGATTGGACACTGTTCCACTGTTTCCACGTTTGGAAGCGCTTCGTCGTGGTGGGTATGCAATTACAGTTGGCGATGTAGACTCTGATGGTGATGTGGATGTTTATGTTGGTGGTTGGGGCAAATCTCAACTGTATCAAAATGACGGCACTGGGAAATTTAGCAACATTACAGAACAAGCCAATTTGGGCAAAGTGGACCGCGTGAAGGCCGCAGCATTGGTTGACTTGGACAACGACGGCGACAAAGACTTTATCTTGTCTCGATTCATTGATGACAAATCAGAAGACTTGTTGTTGTACTTGAATGATGGAACAGGAAAGTTTGAAGAACAACCACAGGCCATTACCAAAGATTTGGATTACGATCGTGCAATGCCATTGACTGTGGCAGATTTCAACAATGACGCCAAGTTGGATTTGTATGTTGGATTCCCTGGTGCACGCGACTTTACGTACTTGGATGCCAAGCCCAACAGTCTGAACACACACGGTTTGTTCATCAATGATGGTCTGACAGAAGGGATTCACTTCTCGGATAAAACACTGGCCTCTGGTTTGGATGTGAAACCGGAAGAACGTGCTGGTGTGGCCGCCTATCCTCACGCATCTGTGAAGGCAGATTTTGATGGGGATGGTAAAGTCGACTTGATGATTGCCGATGACCGTCGTGGTGTGAGCCAAGTATTCAAAAATGATGGTTCAGCACAATTCGAAGAGATCTCCAATAAAGCGAAGTTGAGCAATGCTGGTTGGGCGATGGGGGTTGCTGTGGGTGACTACAACAACGACGGATTGCCTGATATCTACTACTCAGAAGCGCTTCTTGCCCCTGCCGGTGAGGAGAGTAGTAGAGGGTTCTCAGGTGTATCAGGACAATTTGGAGGTATTGCCTCTTTAGCAGGTATAAGTTTACCCGATAAGGGTAATGATATGACAAGCCTGGCTCTTGAAGTGATAAAATCCCGAAAATTTGTAAGAGAGTTTGTCGCGCGTCATAAAATTACACCTCAACTCATGGCCGTTAAGAGATGGGATGAAGCGACACGAAAACTTGAGCTTGATACCAGTATTTATGACCCTAAAACAAAAACTTGGCTCTCGGTCGATGGCCCACCTTCCCAGGAAAAAGTTTATCGTGTCTATATTGAGGCTTTAATAATTGACGAGGATATTGCTTCTGATTTTGTGAGGGTCGGGATTAAGCATGCAAGCCCTGATGTTGCCGCAGAGTGGACTACGTTAATTGTCAGAGATTTAAATGATGCTATTCGTATGCAAC
>CAKZLX010000635.1 GCA_937127265.1 uncultured Pseudomonadota bacterium | reverse complement strand
TAACTGTAGGTACGATATCCTTTTCCGTGTGGTGGTAGCGAACGGGTTCCTACCAATTGCTCCTTTACCGTCTTGGTTAGGTTATTCTTTGACATCCAAGCCCTTGAATAGGCCGTCGTCACACATCCTGTAGGGAGCAATACCAACCCACCCAATATCCATAGCCATCTTTTGTTCATGATCACCTCTCTTCTTATTCAACACACGACATACGCTTAAAGAATTCGGACAAACTGAGGTTGGTTTCTCCACGCAGTGTTAACCTATAACCCATGTCGATTTCACAGATTGTCATCACCGGAGCCGGTTCTGGATTGGGTCAAGCGTTTGCCTTTGCACTAGCAAAAGCTGATCACCACCTTCATTTGGTCGATATCAACCCACAAAGTCTCGATAGCACCCGTGCGCAGTTGCCACCAGAAACCAAATGCACCTTGCACCTCCTCGATCTCAGTCAGTTAAAGCACCTCGAAGAATGGGCAACTGAACTCTGTACGCAAGTGGAAATTGATATGTTGATCAATTGTGCAGGCATCACCATCACCAGTGATAGTCTCCAGATTTCGATGTCACAATGGACACAGGTTTTACAGGTCAATCTACTCTCCACGATTCAATTGTGTCGAACCATTGGACAACAAATGCGGATGCGTCAAACGGGTACCATCATCAATATCGCCAGTATGTTTGGACTGCTTCCCGCCCCGTCAGGAATTGCCTATGCCACCAGCAAACATGCCTTGGTTGGATACACCCGAACCTTACGAATCGAACTCGAAACAGATCACGTACAGGTATATCTGGTTTGTCCCGGTTTTCTGGCCAGCAATCTCTTTGAAAACGCTACCTACAACAATGTGGATGGTAAAACGCTCACCCCAGACACCAGTCAAATGATGTCGGTAACCGAAGCCGCATCCCGTACCCTCAAAGGGGTATCCAAAGGCAAAGCAACCA
This sequence comes from uncultured Pseudomonadota bacterium, assembly GCA_937127265.1. Lineage (GTDB taxonomy): Bacteria > Myxococcota_A > UBA796 > UBA796 > UBA796 > CAJWHX01. The sequence goes on along the minus strand of CAKZLX010000635.1, from coordinate 11,285 downwards.
TCATCTTTCCGTGGTATGTACGGATTTTATTGTGGATAGAATGGTTCTCCCCCACTTTTGCCCATCAAATATGGCGACAACAATGGAAGAAATTTCAACAAGCAGAACTCAAATCAATGCCAACAGACTCGGATCCATCACCCCATGCCGTTGAAAGTGACGCATAAACAAAATCGGTTCCCCACCAACTTCTGCCACCGTTCGTCCATCCAACTTCTCAGCGTACTTCTCAGGTTCGAAGGCCACTAACGCATCTGGTCGGTCACTCTTGGCCACAACCTCAATCAAAGCATCCAAGGTATTCATTTTCATGTATGGACACGTGGCACACCCACCAGCTGTAGAGCAACCTTCGCCACCAGCAACCCCCGGTATCACCCCAAAAGTTTCATCTTGCGCCACCGCATCCGCCGCCACTGGAAAAATGATCTCAACGGCGATATCCTCTCGTCCAGAGGCTTGTAATTTGGCTTGTACTTTCCGTACAATGGCAGTCACCATGCCCGCTTCGGTACCCAAAACCACTGGTATGACGGTTGCTTCCGAGACCTCTTGGGCTTCATCAACCTTACCCAGAATAAACTGTAAAATATTGGAGGTTGACCCGACTACCCCGCGACCTTCTCGTTGGGCTTTCACAGCCAGTTCAAACATTTCACCGGGCACTTCTAAATGGGCGGTATGATAGGCTTCGGCATATTCAGTGGCCACCGTATTGACCACACTACCACCAAACATGTGATGGACAACACAATTTCCCTGTTGAAAATATCGGTATTGGGACAATAGTCGAGCGATGCTGTCTCGATTGTGTTGTGGATGAATCTCGGCAATCTGGTCATCAGTCATTTCGGTGATTTGACGGAGCATCACCTCCAAATTGCGTCCCATGTAGGTATCGGGACCATAGCAGATTTGCACGCTGGGATTTTCTGCACTGACTTGAAGCAAGGTTTGTAACACATTGGAAGATGTACAAGTGATCGTAGGAAGATACTGGTGCGCCACCGCCTTCGAGCGCAAGGAGGTATTGATATAGACCACGTGTAAAGCCTGTTCAATCTCTGCGCATTGTTGCAACCATGCCTGATACAATCGACTTTCAGCCGCCTCTGCTAACGAACACCCTATCTCACGCTCATCTACTCGATAAACGGGTATGGTACTGTGCCCAGAAGCGTCCAACACCGCCCGTACATTTTCGCTCATAAAATCAACACCCAATACAACGATCGCCGATACACCTGCCTCTGCCATCTGAACAGCATGATCTGCCATCAGCAATGAATCTGCCACAAAAATATGGGGGTGAGAACAGGCAGACAATACCCCTTGCAATTCTGCATCCATATAAAAATGGGCCACCACACCAACATTTTGCGCCTTCAAAAGGGCATCCAATTCTGCTATCACAGTTGGGTCTGGAGATAGAAAGTGGGCTTGGGATTCAGCAAATGAACCCTCTGCGGACAAACGATTGGCTTCAATACGCAAACTGGGAAAAGACATCCAACCTCCAAATCATGTGGTATCTATGCTTCTTTGTATCCTGTTTTTGCTCGCTGATCGGCAAAAAAGATCGGATGATGAACAGGGGTAGCCAAGAATGAACCATCGACAATAGAAAGAGAAAAAGATACAACCACACCACATCTCACTTTGCCAACAGAAAATATTATGCCTCCTTCTTCCATTTGCGCCATCTTAAATCCCACTGCCGGAAACGGTCAAGCCGGTCGAGAAAAAAACAACATTGCCCAAGCCATCGCCAAACATTTTGACCGATGGGAAATCTGGGAAACCAAAGGTCCCAAACATGCCATCACCTTGGCCAAAGAAGCTTGTCTACAAGGTTTTGAGGTGGTTGCAGCAATTGGTGGAGATGGTTCTTGTCATGAGATTGCCAATGGACTGATGCAGGTTCCACAAGATCATCGAGCCACATTTGCAGTCATTCCTTTTGGTACCGGCGGAGATTTTCGTAAGTCATTGAATGTGCCAAAAAATATCGACCAAGCGGTGGCGATTGCCAAAAACGGAAAGCAACAGACCATCGACATTGGTCAAGCCAAAGTGACCACAACATCGGGACTGGAATCTCGTCATTTCATCAACGTTGCTGGTTTTGGTGCCAACGGCGAAGTTGTGGACAAAAGTAATCGTTGGAGCAAACGGTTGGGCGGACGGATCACTTTTTTAAACGCCACACTACACACAACTTTTACCTATCACGCCCCCACCGTCCAAATGAAGTGGACTTCACAGGCCGACAACACAACCAAAACGTGGACTGGAGAACTGCTCAGTTGCTTTATCGCGAATGCCTCTTTTTGTGGTGGTGGAATGCAAGTTGCCCCAAAAAACGCCTTAGGGGATGGTAAACTCTATCTACGCGTCTTGCCTAAACTGTCGGTATCCTCACAACTGATCCATCTTCCTAAACTCTACAATGATGAAATCCATAAAGTAGATGGTTCGGTGGTCGGAGAAGTCTTAACGATTGAAGCCGCCAGTCGAAAAGGAAGCAAAGTACAAATCGATTTGGATGGTGAACTGTCGGGGTATTTACCGGCATCATTCTCTTTAATCCCCAAAGCCCTCAAAGTCATGATGCATCCCTAAACCTGTACTGCTCTTGTTGCATGAAAATTCAAAAAAGTGTACATTATAAAGATAGAATGTTGATTCTAACTTATTTGGTTCGTTGGATGACTTATGAGTGAAGTAAACCAACGTCTCACCTTCTCAATAGATGTTCGATGAAACGGAGATATCTATGTCTATGCGCAATGTGGTTCAATTTTTACCTTCTCTCTCTTTGCTTCTATTTGGAGCCGCTTGTCAAACCCAAATATCCCAAACGGAAACGCTTCTTCCAGTGATATCCATCTCCAACACCAACATTGATTTTGGTAACGTGGAATGGGGAACTGCCGAATACAGAACGATCACCATTAGCAACCAAGGTGAATTGCCGATGGGTATTCACCCCATAGTTCTCGAAGAAGAAGGTTTTGAAAACAACTTTGCACTCGTTTATTACACCGAAACCATCGTCTGTGAAGACCCCGAAGTTTTGGTCGTCCAAGAGGAAGAAGACTGGGCGCCCAACCTTGACGAAGGTGATTTCCTTTTGTTTCCCGGATGTCGAATCAACGTTGACGTTGGATTTTCACCGAGTATTGTGGGCGATACCTTCGCTTCTTTTCACATCGAATCTTTCATTGAAGAGCCACCGGAGGAAGAGGACGGCACCGCCACTGCCTTCACCCCAACCTTTTACCGTGATCCCGTTCACTTCAAAGAAACCGTTTTGTTAAAAGGTACTTCAGCCCGTGGTAGTGGTCGTATCATGGTCACCCCTCGCACCTTGGACTTTGGACATTGGTGGACAGGTGAAACAGTCACCAAACAAATCATGATTGACAATGTTGGTAACGGAGACTTAGAAGTAGGTATTCCCGCTTTGGGGTCAGGATGTGACCCTGAAGAGTTTTCAATCGATACCAGCGCAATGGACAGTGACGGCGTAATTCCTGCTGGACATGGCACACTCTTTGAAGTCACCTTCACACCTTCCGACTTGGGTGGACGAACTTGTGCGCTTACCGTACCATCAGACGATGTAGACACTGAAGAAGTTGAAGTACGTCTCAAAGCCAACATTGGAGATGACCCAACCAATGTGGCCCCCTCTGTCACCCTGATTTCACCGCCTACGGGACATGTACACAACACCAGTGCACCGTTACGATTTGAACTGAGTATGTTTGATGTCAACCAACCGGCCAACACACTCTTTTGCAAGATCAAGTCCGAAACCTTGGGTGCTGGTTCTTATACCTGTACCGCCACTGCCGAAAATGGCTACGTCGAGGTGGAAGTGCCCACGGAAAACCTTGTGCCCGGTATCGATACTTGGTTGGTAACAGTCACCGATCAGGCAGAGTTACAGGCTTTTGCCTCTACAACTGTATTGTTTGGGGCCCCCTTTCCTGAATCGGATGATGATGGCGACGGTTATGGAACCGAAGAGGCCGAAGGTGCTTTAATCGATTGCGATGACAATAATCCCACCGTGTATCCAGATGCCGCTGAACTTGTCGACGGTATCGATAACGACTGTGACAATCAAATCGATGAGCGTACACCTGCTGGTGATGATGATGGGGATTCGGTTTCAGAACTCGAAGGAGACTGTAACGACAATGACTTTGAAACCTACCCTGGTGCACCGGAACAACCAGACTTCAAAGACAACGACTGCGATGGTACCATTGACGAGAAGACCTCTCTTTCCGATGATGATGGCGATGGCTTTGCCGAAGTAGACAACGATTGTAATGACCGAAATCCAGATATTCACCCTGCTGCGATTGAATACTGCGATGGAATCGACAACAATTGCAACAATCTTCGGGATGAGCAAGAGGGTTGTGTGTCCTTGGACTCAAAGCCAGTGATCATTGGTGGAATCCAAATGGATGCCCGTGCAATCTCGGCTGGTGAAAGTACCACCATGACCTTGTTTGTCTACGAGCAAGATGGACAGGACTTGATGTACGAGTGGAAAGAAGATTCGGCTTTGGTGTCTGCTGGACACACCGCCATTTCTGACACCAACTCGCAAACCATTACTTGGACTGCACCCGATCAAGTATCTGGAGAGGGACAGACATTTTCCTTGTATGTACTGGTCACCGACGAAGATGGAAACCAAGACTGGGTATTCGATGAAATCTCAGTCTATGCCCAACCGATTCCCCCTGCCTTAGTAGAAACTGTCGCGACAGAAGCCGATGGATGTGGTTCGTCTAGTGCCGCTTGGTTATTGCCACTACTCCCTTTGGTAGTGACCCGTCGACGTCGTTCCTGAGGGGTTCTTCATACGATCTTTCTCTCGTTGAGAAACGACTTTATACAATCAATATTGATAAAGTGAAACGGATAGAGTGTTGGACTGTCACCCCGCCTGTGATAGGAATACAGTGTATTGACCATGACGGAGGATAGATCATGCGCACACTATTTCCTTTACTACTCACCTTTAGTTTGGCTTGTGGTGAAAAGAGTGAAGATACTGGCACCGAGACAACCGAAACGACAGATACTGCTGAGGTTAGTGAACCTGCTACTGAAGACACTGAAGCCACACCGGAAGAATTGGGGCAAGCGTTATATGAACTGAAGTGCATGGGTTGTCATGGCTCTGATGCTTCAGGTGGGTCTGCACCTGGTATTCAAAACGAATCTGATGCCAAGTTCTATACGGCGATTCAAAATGGTGACGGTCCAATGCCAGCGTTTCCGGATTTGAGCGACACTGATATCGCCAACATTATCGCCTACGTTCGTTCCTTGTAAAAGAGAACAAACGTCTGCCCAATCAAGTGGTAAGCTCCTTTGGTGAGCAACTACGATAAGGCCAAAGCAGAAGCGACAATGGCTGCTGTATCTGCTTTTAACACCAGTGGACCCAAAGATCGATAGGTGGCTCCTTGCTCGGTCATCATGGTCATTTCTGATTCGGTGAAACCGCCTTCTGGTCCAATAAATACCGTGGTGGGCTCAACAATGGTTGTTACCGATGGAACCCCAGACATCATCGGATGCAAAACCCAACGTGTTTCATCCTCAGCAAGGCAATCCCAAAGCGTACTCCAAGTTTGGAGGGGTAAAACAGTTGGAATCTGAAGCCTTTTGGATTGAGCGGAAGCGCCTGTGACAATCTTGGTCCATCGTGGCCGCTTGTCACCCTTGGCAATCGAACGTTGACAAAGCAAAGGAACAAAACGAGTCACGCCAATCTCGGTACACATGCGCAGTGCATTGGTAAAAGCATCCCCTTTGGTGAGCGCCAAGACCATCGTCAATGCTGGACGGGACTCTGGCAACAGCAAATCATCAACCCAAACCATCTCTGCCAAGCCATCCACCACCCCAGACAATGCGGCAACACAACCATGACCAACGCCATCAAACAATTCCACCTGTTCATTGGGGGCAATCCCAACCACCCGCAAGAGATGATGACTGGTTTCAACCGATAATCGTACAGACTGTCCTTTGCTGGGCAATAGAGATGTTGGAAACCGACGCATGTTGATATCCTAGACGGTTGGCACCTTGTACCACAAGCTCATCCAATCGCCCTCTTGTTTTTTGCGAAGCAGTTCAAGGGATGCAAAAGCCTCTTCGACCATCGGTGACTTCTCCACCAAAATACCGGCCAATGCCAAATATCCACTGGATACCCGAAGGATATCAGGGGAAAGTGCCACCAAAACCTCAGCGAACAAATTGGCGACAACAATATCGAACCTTTCCGAAATATCAGCCACATCGGTTTGCGAAAAGTCAATCGTAAATCCATTGCGGGCAGCATTCTCATTGGCGGACACAATCGCAGGGGCTTCAATGTCAACACCAACCACATCCAATCCCAACTTGGCGGCTCCCAAAGCCAAAATCCCAGAACCACAGCCCAAGTCTAGGCAGGTTCGACTTTCAGGTAAGTCTGCCCACACCGCCAAGGCTTCCAAACAAGAAGCGGTGGTTGGGTGCTCACCAGTACCAAAAGCGATACCCGGCTCCAAGATCACATCCCCTTCTTGTGCCTCCCATGGTGGTGAAATCACCAGTTTGTCAGAGAAAACACGCCGCGAAAAGTGTTGTTTCCAAGCATTTGCCCAATCTTCTTGGGACACAGGCACCCAATGAACCGATGTTTCCACGTCCAAGGTCGCAATCAAGGTATTGAGTTTCACTTGGACATCCTCAAAGTCGGTTTGCTCCCACCAAGCCTTCAACAACAAACGTTCAGGTTGGGGAACAACGGTATTGGGGTCATCCCAAGGTTGTAATGGTCGTGGTTCTTCACCTTCACGATAGTCTTCTTGGACCCCAAGCGCCGCTAAGGAAAACAACTGACCACTCAATACTTCAGATTGTTCACTCGGGATATCCCACTGCAATTCGACCCAGGCCATGCGTTATTCCAACCCGGCCAATGCGGCTTGCAACTGTTCCACGGAGCCGGACACTTTGTACCATTTACCAGAATCATCAACCCCAGTAAGGTAAAGACTTGGTGTACCGGTCACACCCACTTTTTCAGCAGCCTCAATATCAGACTGAATACCTTTGAGCATAGCGGGATCGTCCAAACATTGTTTGAACTGGGTCATCTCCAGTTTCACTTGGGCTTCAGCCATAAATTCGATGTCTTTACGCGACAAATAATTTTGGTTTTTGAATACGATACTGTTCATCTCCCAAAACTTACCTTGCTTGAGTGCACAATCGGTAGCAGTGGCAGCCAAACAAGCATTCACATGTCCTTCTGCACCAACATTGGGATTACAAATGTTGCTGATCGGGTAATGCTTGAACCGCAAATTGACTTTGGGGTTGGCTGAAAGTAAAGTTTTCAATTTGGGAGCGACCATAGCACAGTGTGGACACTCAAAATCAGCAAACTCAACGATTTGAATCTTGGCTTTGCGATCACCCATCACCGGTTCAGAGCCATCGAGTGGTAATGGTTCAGCCAACGGTTCTAGAACCGACATAATATCGACTTTGCCATCACTAGTGGTGGTAACCTTGCTTGATTCTGAAGGGGAAATCACCATAAAACTGACCAATGCTGCTGCGATAAATGTAGTGGCGGCAGTGGAGAAGGATTTGCCAGCGAACAAACCAATAGGTTTTTCTTGGGTCTGCTTGAGTTTCCAAGCGCCAAACAATCCTATGGTATTGAGACCATACAAGGAAATGCAAAACAAACACCATGCACCGATGACACTCTTGGAAATAAAAGCCAACACCACCGAATACAGCACCGAGATAACTGAAGTAGCAAACAACAACGATCCGACAGAGGCATATTCTTCTTCTTGATCATTGTGTAAAGTCGCCAATACGCCCATCGCCACAAAGTGCCCCAGCCCCAACAAGGCAATGGGAATCCCAAAGAGTTCGGAATATTCACTGGAGTTCACCGTGGAACAAGAATACAAATTGCCAGCATCACACAAGGCGGGTGCATCGCTGAAATGTTGTTGTCCCAAATAAAAGGACACCATCGCACCAAGGATACTGACCACAACCAAACCTTGCTTGGCATTTTTGGCGGTTAATCCTGCGGCCACAACCCAAGCAGCGATAATACCAGTCCAAAGCGTACTGGGTGCCAAACCTGCACCTTCAGAGGCGTTAGCGATCGCGGGAATTATTGCGAAGGGCACGAGCCACATCGCGTTTGTGATCTTGTTCTTTAAGTTTTTGTCTTTTGTCATATTGTTTTCGACCTCGTCCATATCCGATTTCGACTTTGATCCAGGAACCACTGAAATACAGTTGCAACGGTACAACGCCATATCCCGATGCCTTGGCTTTGTCAGTCCATTTGGAGATTTGCTTTTTGCTCATCAACAATCGACGTTTACGCTCAGGCTGGTGGTTCTGTGGTCCTGCTTGGGGATAAATTGGAATGTGGGCATGAATTAAAAACGCCTCACCATTTTCAAAGGACACGTATGCTTCGCCAATACTTGCTCGACCTGCACGTAAAGATTTCACTTCGGAGCCCATCAAAGAAATTCCGCACTCCAAACGATCTAAAATCTCATAATCATGCCAAGCCCGACGATTGTTGGCAATATTTCTGGGTTTACCTTCACTGCGTTTACTCATACATTATCCTACGCTACACTTGTTTATAGATATAAGTCACCAAATCAGACCGTGACCGTATTCTACAAACAGTATTCTGTATAACCGATCGGACAAAAAATCCCACCATGAGTGATGTCAAGTCCAATGCTTATTTGTAGCTACACAATCGTTAAGCAAGTGCTCATCATACCAGTCTTAGGTCGTAATCATACGAGAAGAAGACAACCACCGCCGCAACAAGGTGTGGGTCATTTCCCCTTTGCGAACCATGTTGGCAGAAAGCATTCCCATTTTGACCAAGTTGGCTCCGTGTGCCATCTGGATCAGTGGCCATGGATGTTGACGCAAGAATTCAGATTTGCTCAACTGACGCAACAACGGCTGAGGAACAAATGGCTTACTGAGCATTTGGGTGAGTGCAATCCAAAAGGTGTCTTCAACCGCCCGTGGATAACTCAAATTGATGCGATGTTGATTGAAAGTTTTGGTGTTGTCTCCTTCCACATCAAACCGATTGATCACCCCAGTTTGCAAGAGTTTTTTGTTGAGTTCAGAACCAGGAAAAACGGTCATTGAAAACAAATACAGGTCATAGGGGTGGGGAAAGGTACTGATCATCTCGAAAAGTGCCTGCTTATCTGCCTCGGTAGAAACAGGATCATCGAAGATTAACTGAAAGTGTGGCTTAATACCCAAACGATGATAGATTTGAGCGATATCGGCAATCGTTTGATTTTTGACTTTGCGATCATACAAATCACCCGTGACCCGCTCACTCGATTGCACACCCATGTACACATTGCGCAACCCAGCGTCCCGAAGCATTTCCATCCGACGTTCATTGACCAATTTGGGTTCAATAAAGATTTCAAACGGCACCCCAACTTCACGTGGGTAGAGATCACAAAACTCTTTGAGCCAATCCATGCGGAAATTAAACACTTCGTCATCAAAACGAATGCGTTTGAAATCCCAATGGGCTTGGGCTTGCTTAATCTCTTTAACCATTGAGGCTGGTGAACGGGTTCTAAACCACTTTTGTCCAGGATAAATATCGGCTTTGTAGGTAGAGTTGTAGCAATAGGAACACTGATATATGCACCCACGAGACCCCATCATTTGAAAGACTGGATCACCGACCATTGGATCACCTTGAATGTAGGTGTTTCCATAGATGAAATATTTTTGACTGTGGGTGGTATAGTCTCGAAACTCCAAGGCATCCAAATCTTGAATCAAAGGGCGGCGAGCATTCTTTTGGATACTTTCTGGGTCGTGGCGAAACCAAACGTTGGCAGAAGAGTACCAATCTTCCGAACCAAATTTCAAACCATTCATAAATTCCAACAAGGCATATTCTGCTTCACCCTGCAATACCATGTCGGCTGTGTCAATGCACTCCTGACTCATCAGTGTAGGATGCATTCCCCCCCACAACACAGGCAAGTCCATCTCATTTTGAACGTATTCGGTGATGATCTTGGCTTGATTGGCATAGGATGAGGCGCGAATCGATAAGGCTACCAAATTGATTTCTTCACGACGGATCACTCTTGCAAGGTTTTCTAACTGGCGATCGGAAGCGGGTTCTAAATCATTAGAAATCCAATCTTTAAAATAAATCTCAATGACAGAATGACCAGCTGCACGTAAGGTCGCCGCTAAAATACGAACCGCATTGTTTTCAACATCCCACATACTCACAATGGCAATACGGGGTTCTTCCAAACGACTTTTACGACGAAGGGCTTCCAAACGATGTTTCATATCAACCTCTTGGCTATATTGGAACGGTTACAAACGTTCTTCCTACAACATAGCCGATTTCCAATGCTCTTCCAATCGATTACCAGATTGTTGCCTGAGGAAAATCAGAAAGTAGAAGACCAAATTCATAGAATACGATACACTAGGCATATGATAGTTGTATTTGGTGCCAATGGTAAGACAGGTATTGAAGTCGTCAAAGAAGCAAAAAGACGTGGTTTAGAGGTACGTCCGATTGCCAAAAATGATCACGACACCCACCGTCTTGAAACCGTAGTAGACGTCAATGAAATCGTTTTTGCCGATGCCGATCACCCTGATGCAATCATTTCTGCGATTCAAGGTGCCACTTGCATTGTTTCATGTATTGACTCCAGAACCGCTGGATTTGGTGCACCCGAATACTCTCCTGAAGCCGGTGCCAACATCATCAACGTTGCCTCTGTTAACGGCATTATCCCAGGTGACTTTCAAGGTATTTATTCGATCACAAAATCTTCCGTGATCGCGATGACAAAAGCCTTTGCTAAAGAATGTGCACCACAAGGCATTCGCGTAAACGCTTTATTACCGGGTTTAACCGATACTAAGTTTGCCAGCGCATTAACGAAAAACGATGCCATTATGAAGCAAGCCCTTATGCACATTCCAATGAAGCGCTCTGCTGTGCCAGAAGAAATGGCAGGAACGGTATTGTATTTAGCGTCTGAGGCTTCTAGCTACACTCGAAAGCGAAATAAGCACCCAAATCCCAGAGCTTACCTCCTCGACCCTGACTAGCTGCCTGCCTGAAGGCGCACGGAGACCCTAATGACTCCTTCAACATATAAATATAACGA
>CAKZLX010000634.1 GCA_937127265.1 uncultured Pseudomonadota bacterium | reverse complement strand
CGATGACCGTGGGGGGCAATTCATAGTTTTCTTTGCTATCATCGATGAAGGGGTCACGTTGAGACACAATGTAGAAAGTATCTCCGGGAATTAAACCGTCGGCCGCTCCTCGATCAATAAACAAGGTGTCGCGTTCAGTGCTAAAAGAGTGACCTTGTTCCAAACGGTCAATAACCACACCTTGTAAGTCACCAAGTGGCTTTTCAACGGGTAGACGAACGGTGATTGGACGAGAAGGAATGACGAGATCAGAACGTTCAATCTCTTCAATTGACGAACGGATTTCCCCAACCACATAGTTTTCGTAGGAACTGTCATAGGTGTGTAAGACCCGTACTTCTCCAACCACCTGATACATACTGCCATATTTTTTGAAGAAAGAATTTGGATGACGAACCACGCGTTTGGTTTTGCGTACAATACTGACAACATCACCACAATCATAGAGTTCGGGATCAGACAGTTTCATATACACACGATCTTTTTCTACCACAAAGGATTGATTCTTTGGGGAGGCTTCTACGGTCCCTAAAACTTGGATGGTATCGGGTTCTGCAATGAAACCCGGAACCACAAATGTTCCAGTGGGTTGTTTGAAGTCAAAACGGACATCTGGACCACAAAGGCTTTCGGCTGTCGTGAATTGCTCTTGGTCGACAACATAGCCGATATCTTGGTTGGAGATGATATCGATTTGCGGTGGTTCAATTGTAGTGCCTGGTGTAAACTGAATCGCATTGCCAGGATAAATCCAGTGAGGATTGGTAATGTATTCATTGATGGACCATAATTGAGGCCAGTACTGTGGATCACCAAAGTTAGCTTGTGCCAAGTCCCATAGGGTATCACCGGGTTGAATCATATATTGATTCATGGTTGTGGTTTCTGTTTCTGTGTCTTCGACAACGAAGGTACCTTGCTGGGCTACAGCCATTTGTATGCCGATCCAAAGTGTCAACATTATTCCTCCAACATCCGTTTCTATTCATTAAGTATTCTATAATCGCATTCTTTTGTCAATCGATCTCTGTTTGGTACCCTTTAACCAACATGACTTGTGTCTGGTTCATGGTGCCCGTACAACAATATAATCGAATTCGTTCATTTGTTCTTGTAACGTTTTGTTTAATGCCTCTGCTTGTGCTTTATCAGACAGTCCGGCTAAGCGAACACGATACCAAACTTCGTTATCGACACTGGCTGTGACCACATAGGGCTTCTGACCCAATTCCGTCCACTTATCAACTTGCTGTTGAGATTCTTCGATACTAGGATAAGACCCGACTTGAATAGCCCATCCAGAAGTGGGCAAAGGATTGGCGACAACCTCAGGAATTTCTAGCATATCTGGATCCGCATTGACAACCGTTTCTGTATTGAGCGTTTCAGGTGCATTGGGTATGGCAATCGGTTTATCTTGTTGGAGTTCGCTCACAAATTGGTAGTCGCTATCGGCACGAATATTTTTGGTTTGTTCAATTTCCAAGAGCAACTCTTCCAATGAAGCTTGTTCAGCAACATTTGGCAATAGAGAGATACTCGAAGGGCTGGTATTATTATCGATGTGCAATTTACGACCACTTTGATACCCAACAACACCGGCAAATAAAGACAACATGAGGGTGGTGATCGATACCGCAATAATATGGCGTTTGGTAATCAATAGAGGGTTTGGATTTTGAATCGAGTTGGTACTCATGTACACTCCAAATAACTGTAGAACAATACGACTATATTAGAACTTTTCTATTGACTTGTCAATACTAAATTAAAGAAGACATCGATTTACCCAATTCATTCTTTGGATACAGAAAAACTGCTTGTGGATAGCAACATATCGACAAGCAGTCTTTATTTGATTCATCTGGGTGATACTACTCGACTTCTTGTTCTTCCATCATGAAGGCTTCCAGTTGGTCTCCTACTTTGATGTCATTGAAACCATCTAGGTTCATCCCACACTCATAGCCTTTTTCCACTTCGCGGACATCATCTTTGAAGCGACGCAATGATGCCAGTTTACCTTCCCACATGATTGTACCGTCACGCAGCAAACGAATACGGTGCTTTCGGGCAATCGATCCATCCAACACGAAACAACCAGCAACTGTTCCCACTTTTGGTACATTGAAGGTTTCGCGGATTTCTGCTGACCCCTTCCATTGTTCTTTGATCTCTGGTTCGAGCAAGCCTTTGAGACCTTTCTCTAAATCTTCGAGGGCTTCGTAAATGACACTGTAAGTACGAACTTCTACATTGGTTTGGTTTACCACTTTTCGTGCTTTGGCATCTGGACGGACATTGAACCCGATGATGATACCACCGTAAGTGTGTGCCAATGAGACGTCACTTTCAGTAATCCCGCCAATCGCAGCATGCAAGATGTTGACCTCGGTACCTGTGACTTTAATCTGGGCAATCGAACCTTTCATCGCTTCCAGTGTACCACCAACATCTGACTTGATCACCAAATTCAGTTTTACAGGTTCGCCTTCGACTTGACGGCGCAATAGTTCTTCCAAACTGACAGAGTTACTGGCAGCCAATTGCGCTGCTTTCTTGGCTTCTTCGGCACGATGGGCAACCAATGCTTTTGCATCTTTGGCTTTTTTGACCACCACGAAGTCATCCCCAGCAGAAGGGATGTCTTGCAGTCCAATTAACTCGACCGGTGCCGATGGCAGGGCTTTTTTGATGCTCTTTCCGTTGTAGTCGTACATCGCACGCACGCGACCCCATACGTTTCCAAGTACCAGTGTGTCACCTTGTTTTAAAGTTCCAGATTTGACCAAAAGGGTAGCGACGGCACCACGACCCTTCTCCAAACGGGCTTCCAACACGAATCCTTCCGCATGTCGCTCGACAGGGGCTCGGTATTCACCCATTTCTGAAAGGAGAGTGATGTTTTCGAGCAACTCATCAATGCCTTCTCCTTTCAGAGCCGACACATTAACGAAAATCGTATCACCACCGTATTCCTCTGACACCAGTTCGTAACGCATCATGTCTTGACGGACTTTGTCTGGGTTTGCACCTGGCTTATCACACTTGTTGACTGCAACCATTAACTGTACACCAGATGCTCGCGCATGATTGAGCGCTTCAATGGTTTGTGGCATTGGACCATCGTCAGCCGCGACTACCAAAATGACGATGTCTGTGACTTGAGCGCCTCGTGCACGCATTGCAGTAAACGCTTCGTGCCCTGGTGTGTCAATGAACGTAATCAGTTGGCCATCGTGGGCGACTTGATAAGCCGAGGTATGTTGAGTAATACCACCCGCTTCACTACCGGCTACGTTTGCTTTACGAATCGTGTCGAGCAAGGTTGTTTTCCCATGATCAACGTGTCCCATGATTGTGACAACGGGAGCCCGTAATGGACCTTCTTTTTTGACTTCTTCCGTAATCAAGAATGCGTCTTCTTGGAAAGATGTGTCAACGGCTTCGAATTCGAATTCAGCTGCAATCGTGGAAGCCGTTTCAAAGTCTAAGGTGTCATTCATGGTGGCCATTTCACCAAATCCGATCAGTACTTTGATGACCGCACCGGCTTTTTGAGACATGGCATGTGCCAAGTCTGATACTGTGATTGAACCATCGATCATGACACGTCTTTTGATGGCTTTAGCCTTTGGAGATGGCTTGGCGACACCTTTTCTACGACGGTTACGACGACGAGAGTAGTTTGTATTCGCTTCAGAGTCTGTGCTTTCTACTGCACTCCAATTGCGATGTTTACGACGACTGCGCTTTGTTTTGGCATTTTTAAGTTTGTCTTTGTCCCCATCGTCACCGTCTGACCATTTTCCCTGGTTCTTTTTGCTGCCTGAATCTTGAGCGGCGTCTTCGTTGCCATAGTTGCTAGGGGGGCTAATGACGGCAGAACCTAACTTACTCTTGTTCTGGGCAGCGATTGCACGTTGTGCTCTCAGATATGCTTCAGGTGGGGCCGCGTGGACTGTTGGACCATTGGCGTTATTCTTGGTTGTATCATCTGTATCTGTATCACCAGATACTTCAGCAGTTGCCGCGGCGACTTCATTTGAAGCAGTGTCTTTTGCTAGAGTCTCATCCTTCGCTTGTGTTCTCGTGCTGTCAGTTGAAATCATCGACTCTGTTGTGTCAGTTTCACTGGATACCGGAGCGTTCATTTGTGAAGTGGAATCATTAGCAGGATTACTATCTTCTTCATTTGTGTTTGTTTGTGTGACAAGTGGTGGAGCCGCATGAATTCGAGGCTTTGGTTTGCCACTGTCGGAAGATGTGTCTGTTTCCGGAGCGTTATCAGTCGCCGTCGTTTCAGTAGCCTTACCTACGTTAACTGTTGATTGAACGGAGTCAGTGTTACGAAGCTTCGATGTCACAGATGGGGTGGATGTATTTGATGATTCTACCGTCACTTCCGTCTGTGATTCAACAGAACTGTTGTCGGTTTGGCTAGACCGGCGTCGAACTTTTGGGGCTATTGCGGGTGTTGAAGTTTCAGAACTTTCGGCTTTGCGTTTACGTAAGCGGGAACTTCGAGCACTGGTACTTGAAGTAGCATTCTTTTTTTCTGGACTTGACGAGGTGTCAGATTTCTTTTTGAGGTGTTTCCGAAGTTTACTCATATGTTCTCTCTATTCAATGAACGCGCGATATTTTATGTGCCGACTTACTTTTTGGCACTCTTCTCAGAGTTGAGCACTATCATAACTGGTATTGTTGGAGATTTCCACTCAATAACCGAAATCAGCAATTTTTGATCTGTTCAAGTAGACGAAGTGTTTGATGAAGGTTGGATTGCTGATAATGCGAACTGGTAAATACTATCCACTGGTATTGCCGAGGCTGATATGTGCGGTCTTGAGAAGTCGATATGTTTGCATCAATGGATACTTGGCTTATTTTGGTCGATGTGAATGTAGGAACTTTGATGCTGGCGGCAT
>CAKZLX010000633.1 GCA_937127265.1 uncultured Pseudomonadota bacterium | reverse complement strand
ACTTCTGTACCCGAATGTTTCTAGACAAGTGAAGCCGAAGAATACGACAACGCAAATACACTTTTAGACCGACTGATTTGACCTTGTATCTGGCTACTCTTACGCACGATCCACTTACCACCGATTTAGGTGTTACGGAGTACGTCCTGGGCGAAAACCGAGGTAGTAGTCCTCGCGGCCTGGGTCGTTGAAGTTGCGATAGGACACGCGCGGGGACCCCGCATCGTAGCCCCAACCCCCACCACGATACACACGGATCTGGCCACTACTAGGACCAGCCAAATCAGTACCGCTTTGACTACTATAATCACCATACCAATCCCAAACCCATTCCAACACATTTCCACTCATATCACACAAGCCATAATCATTGGTTTTCTTGCGGCAAACCCTGTGTGTTCCTAAATAGCCATCATACCAAGCCACTTGCCCCACTCGATTGCTTCCAGCAAAAATAAATAGTTGCCCTGCTTTGGCAGCATACTCCCACTCTGCCTCAGTCGGTAACCGCCATCCTTTACAATCCATATCAGACCAAGTCACCTGCTCTCGATCGATTTGATAACAAGGTTCCAGACCCTCCATTTGACTCAGCCTGTTGGCAAACTGTGCCGCATTTAACCAACTGACTTCCTCTACTGGTTTTTTGCTGCCAAACCATGTGAACTCACTGGGATTGTTACCCATAACTTCTTGATACAGTTTTTGGGTAACCTCACTTCTCATCATGTAAAAATCGTTCGTCAGAGTAACCTGATGAGTAGGGAATTCATCATGTCCACAATCACCACTTCCTGTACAACCCATCGTAAAGGTACCTGCGGGTATCAACTGTGCCTGATAGCCATCGCCTTCAAAGGTCTGTGTCTGTCGAGGCTTTTGTGTCACCGAGGTTCTCCGCGATGATACCATATCGGAACTCTCCAATCCCAAGCCTTGTTGCAAAAGTTCTTTGGAGGATTGATAAGTTTCGTTTTTTAACCGTAATAAATCGGTATTTTCAACATCCAATGTCGACAATAACCTTCCGGAATGGGTGTCATACAATTTCAGTGTCAATACATACGTCGATTGGATAAGCATAATATCACCGGCAATAATTGCATCTGCTTGAATATTGCGACCCACATCAACTTCACAGGTTCCCTCCAAACAAGAAGGATCCAACCCCATATCGCCCAAAATTTGCAACATATTTTCTCGGGTCATAATCAAATACTGATCGGAGGGTAAAGAGTCCAATGCCGCACGACGAGACTGATCGGAAAGTTTGAGCAAGTATTCCGGTTGAATACCCACACCCCGAAACTCCAACACTGCCAAACGTTTTATCTCTTCGGCAAAGGCATTGGGTAACATCAACACACTCAACAACAACAAAAACAACAATCGATTCAACATTGGTACCTCTTTCAATCTTTCAACCAATAACCCAAACAGGTTATCCTCTCTGAAAATAATAGACTAGTGCCTAGTTCATCAACACCCACCCCAAAACCATGCTCAGCGTTTCCAACCTCCACCACAGCATCGCCAGAACACCGATTCTATGCGACCTATCCTTCACCCTCCAAGCAGGAGAAGTGGTGGGGTTTGTCGGTGACAACGGTTCAGGAAAAACCACCACCCTCTCGATTGTGTCGGGATGTCAACGTCCCAGTGCGGGTACCGTAACTTTTGAAAACAAGTCTATTTTTGACAACCTTGCCCACTACCACGCCCAGATAGGCTATCTGCCTGATCGCCTACCACTGTACCCCAACGCCACTGTGCTCCAAAACCTGACCTATGCCGCCAAACTGAAAGGGGTCGAGAGCCCCCAAGAACGCGTCCACGAGGTACTCGAGAGGTTCAACCTACAACAGATCTCCCCAGTCAAAGTCCGTACCTTGTCCAAAGGGTGGACCCAGTGGGTAGGGATTGCCCAAGCATGGGTCAGCAAACCCAAACTGCTGTTGTTGGACGAGCCCACATCAGGACTGGACCCCTCTGGCCGCCAACGGTTTTGTCACTGGCTCGAAGAGATACGCCAAAAAGGACATACGGTGTTCTTTTCGTCGCACATTTTGGGCGAAGTGGAGTCTGTTTGCGATCGAATTTTGTGGCTAGACAACGGTCGCTTGATTGAGAAAGACCATACGAATACTCTTCGTATGCGCTGTGTTATCGCCAGCCTTGATAACATCGACAATCTAGGCGACACCCTCCAACAGTGTGAAGGAGTACTACAGGTCAGGCAACACCCCCAAGGACTGGATGTCACCTGCACCACCGAGGCGCGCACGATGGTCGCCCAAACGGTAGCCCCCTACGGTCTCCTTGAATTTCGGAAACTGTCATGATGAAACGGATTTGGATGGTCGCTGGTTGGACCCTTGCCGAGTCTTTTCGCTCCGCAACCGGCTGGGTCAGTGTGGCGGGGTTTGCCTTGTTGAATGGTTTGGTGTTGACCATGATGCTTTGGGAGTCCAGCAATCCCCAACTGGTGGGGCAAGGCATTGAGTTACATCGTTCGCTGTTGCCAACCTACTTTTCTACGATGGCGCTCTTATTGCTGTTGATTTGCCCCACTTTGGCGATGAACAGTATCAGTGGAGAAAAGCGTTCTCACCGTTGGACATTGTTGCAAACCTCGATTATATCGAACCTTGAACTGGTGCTTGGTAAAGTCATCGGTCTGTGGATGCTACTGATGATACTGTTGGGTAGCACCCTGCCCTTGCTGGGGATACTCGGTCTGGTCTGTACACCGATTTGGTGGCGTTGGCTACTGGGCTACTGGGGGCTTTGGCTACTGGGTCTACTCTACATGACCATTGGCATTTGGGCCAGTGGACGTACCCAAACCCCGATTCGTTCCTGGTTGCTGTCGGTCACCATCTGCTTACTGTTGTGGTTTGTTGGCACAATTAACAGTATCCCCTTGTTGCAACTGCTCTCTCCCTTACCCAAATTGCAAGAGTTTTTGGATGGCTGGTGGGGACTGTGGGACAACGCTTATTTTCTAGCCCTTTGCGCATTGCTAATTTACCACACCCAAGACCGTATCGAATCCGAGCGCTGGTCAACCCCACGCCCACTGGAACAACGCATCACACCCTACATGTGGCTGATTGTGATGGTGCTCAGCCTGACTGTGATCGCTCGACTGGATCGATACTGGGACTGGAACCCCTTGCGTACCACCCTCTCAGCAGAGGGACTCAGCATGATCGAAGCGATGCCCGATTTGGAGATTGTGGTCGACCTACCCCCCACCGATGCCCGTTTCAAACGCTTTCAAACCTTGATCCGCAGTTGGCCCAGTACAGAGACCTCCAACATCCAGTGGCTCAACCAAAGCACCCGACCACCCTCTCAACCCCACGGTGTCTATCTCACCTACCAAGAGACAACCGTTGCCCTTACCGAAGCCATATCCCCGACAACCGTTGAACAAGGCTTGCGAGATCTACTCTATCCGACCACTCCTAGTCTCTGTTTTACCCAATCTGGTGGGGAACCGAGCATTGTAGAAGGTGTAGAGGATACTGGTCTGGCACTACTCTCCGAATACCTCCTCACCGAAGGCTTTGATATTCAGTCGATTGGTGTAGAAACAAATATCAACAACCGTGAAACACCCTGCAACCTGGTGATCATCTCCGGTCGCACCGCACCCATCAGTACCCAGTGGCTAGACCAAAACCTACAAGACACACCCAGCATCATCCTACTCGACCCCACCACTACACCGATACCCAAAAGTTGGCTAGCAACATACGGTGTCGCTCTCGAAGATGATTTCCTGCTCGAACCCAATCCCCAGTTTCAAGTCTTTGGCGACCCCACCACCCTCAAACTCTCCCAGCGCAGTCTGTTAAACCACCCCAAACTTACTCTCGGCAACCACTCTTTGCTACTGAACTCTTTGCGTTCAATTCGTCGAATACCCGACCACACCGAACACCTCACAGTGGAACTGTTACGAGCCTCCCCACAGTCTTGGGCAGAAACCGATTATACCTCTGACACCCCCAGCCCCAATAATGGTGACCTTATCGGCAATGTTCCACTCCTAGTAGAAGTCAACACCCTACCAACCACCAGCGCCGAATCTCCCACACCACACCTAATGGTACTCGGCAGCAGCAGTCTGATACACAACAAATGGGTATTGCAAAACCCCTACAATGCCACGTTTTTCATTGACATGATCAAGTACTTATTGCAAGAAAACCGTCCTTCATTGTCAGAACCCAGTGATGTCTATGTGCAAGTAAGTACCGCCGAAGTACAACGGATTGGACTCTTTGCAGTACTGGGCTTCCCCTGCTTTATTTTACTACTGGGTTGGCGAAAACAACAAATGTAAAATTTGCCTCGGTGATTTTGCTTTTTCTCCACTTGCGATACAGTGAGTAAAAAGGGAGGACACAATGTTCAGTCAAATTTTATGGAGCAGTCTCTGGGGATGCTCAACTCCAAAACATGCCAATCCAAACGCCTCAATCGTGGTAGAAGACAACACGATTCAACAAAGCGAACTCAACGGGTCTTTGGTCGAAGAGACGATTCCAGCGCCTGACTTCATGGCTCTCAACCACGACGGCACTGAACGCAGCAAAGAAGACTTTTTGGGTAAGCCCACCGTCATTTGGTTTTATCCAGCCGCCAACACCCCTGGTTGAACGATTCAAGGTTGCGGGTTCCGCGACAATTTTGCAGAATTTGATGCTCTTGGTGTACGAATCGTTGGGGTTGGTTTTGCCAGTGTCGAAGACAACCACCAGTGGTATGTCGACAAAGAATTCCAGTTTGAACTGTGGTCTGATGTCGATAAAACATTAGCCCTCTATTACGGTGCCGCCGAATCGGCATCTCAAGGATATCCCAGTCGGGTCACCAAGATTCTCGATGACCAAGGAAACCTACTGGTCACCTATGACGATGCCAACTTTGCCACTAATCCTTTCAATGTGTTGGAGGATTGTCAGGTGTTGTTTGGTGAGAATGCCCAATAACCACTGGGTACCCATCTCCCATATCCAATGCAGTTCAGGTCACCTGAATTGTATGATAGGCTAACAGTGTCCCATCGCTGTTTTGGGCAGTGTGCATCAAAAATGGTGCCGTATCTGCTGGAAATACGCCGTCTCGCAACAACGGTGTATCTTGCTGTCCACGATGAGAATAGAGCGGATGATTGATATAGACCTCATCGGCAAGTGCATCGGTAAAACAGAACTGTGAAATCACCCGAGAAGAACCATTGGCATCGCTGACCGCAAAGTGGATGTGTACAGTTCGTCCTGGATACCACCCCGGAAAACAGGACTTAAAGTTCACCCGACCATCCGCATCGGTCACCAACTGTCCTCGATACCATGAACTACGACTAGCTGGCTCATCTCCACCTGTGCAAAACCCCAACGAGAAATTGTTGGCATCGGCACTTTCAGTGGTGTCCCCTGAATAAACCCCGTTGGCATCACAATGCCAAACTTCAACAGTATGATCAGACAACGGCTGACAATTGCTGTCGATCAGTTTCAAACAGAGCATCATCGGCAACCCCATGAAGCCTTCAGAGATATCTTCACCCGTCGAATCTTGAAAGTAACAAGGTCCCTTGGTGGTCGAACCGGTCAGTGACACCACACATTCCTCTGCGGTATCAAAAATACTGTTGTCAGGATAGGAGACAGTGATCAGATCGGTACCTCCAACCACCCAGCCTTCTTCGGTAGTCGAACCTGTATCTACTGGTGTTTGGGTATCGATAGCGGTATCGGTGTTGTTGGTATCTTCGGAAACAGTCGCGGTATCCGTAGACTGCTTATCACCACAGGCAAATCCAGCAAGCGTGGTTGTGCTGAGTGCACTGATGGTTTTCAGTACGGTTCTTCGAGTGGTCATCGGCTACTCCTAGTGTATGTTTGATACCGTATTCTATACGATCACAAGATTCTATCCAAATCAATAACGATTGAAGCCTGACCTAATCACAACCCCAAAAGATAGATACTCCGCCAGCATCCAAGTCTGACTCATCAGCATAGGGCACACCCACAATGGCCTCATCGACACCATCGCCATCCATGTCTCCCACGGTCAATCCAGTCCCTACACCATCATAAGCATTGGCACCAACCAAAATCGAAGGTGCATCATCACTGGACAACAGACCTTTATCCAAGGAACCTTGCCAATCTTTACCAAAGAACAAGTGAACCACACCAGCATCAGCACCCACACCGCTGTCATGCAAGGGGGATCCAATCAACAAGTCCGAGTAACGGTCACCATCCAAGTCTCCCACCGCCAAGGTCTGTCCCAAAAACGCTTCTTGTTCGGCACCGGTAATTGTCACCGCAGCCCCAGACAGACTGAGGTAGTCCTCACCACTTTGCATGGCATCCCAGATTTGTTCTCCAGTGACAATCGATACTTTTCCAGCATTATTACCAGCGTCATCATTCCAACTGGATGAAATGGCCCAGTCACCACGACGATTACGATCCGCCGAGGGGATAGCCACCACTTGACGACCAGCCCAATCTCCTTCTGCAGACCCAGACAAAACCAAATCGGCTTGCAACAACGACATCGATCCTTTTCCTATCGAGTCGCCCAAAAACAAATAGGCGGCACCCGAATCAGCGCCGTTACTATCTCGATTACCGGCCCCAATCAGAATGTCCGACAATCCGTCTTTGTCAACATCCACCCCACCAGTCACCGAATACCCAGAGAAGTCAGACTCATGCGTCCCCACAAAGATACTATCGGCATTGGAAAGAGACTGTTCACCAGACAAACCGGCAATCGTCTTGGCCAACACCAAGTAGGTTTTACCAACATCTTCCTTTTCCGCATCCGCTTGATGGGCACCAATCAACCAATCGTCCAACTTGTCACCATCGACATCCCCAGCATTGGACATAGCAAAACCAGCATAGTCATAGTTTCCTTCACCCACCAACATCAAATCGGCATCGGTGCTTTGCAAAGAAGAGCCTGACAATGAGCCTTGGAGGTTGGCACCATAAAATAAATGTACCAGTCCTGTATCCTGACCACTGGTTTCCCCCTGATGTGCACCAATCCACAAATCGGCTAAGCCATCCCCGTCAACATCGGATAATCCAACCGAAGAACCCAAACCTGCCATCTCATCGATACCATAAATCGTCAAGGCCGCATCAGTGTCTACCAGTGAACCACCCCCTGCCAGTGTACTTCCCAAAAACAAGGTCACCATGCCAGCATTAAAACTGCTGTCTGCAGTGGGATCGTAATAGGGCGAACCGACCAACAAATCATCCAAGCCATCACCATCAACATCACCGGTGGCAATCGCCTGTCCAAAGTGATCAGACCCCTTGGTTCCCACCAATTGCATCCCTGCACTCAATCGGTCTTGGGTAGACTCACAA
The DNA here is from genome assembly GCA_937127265.1 of uncultured Pseudomonadota bacterium. GTDB lineage: Bacteria > Myxococcota_A > UBA796 > UBA796 > UBA796 > CAJWHX01. The sequence goes on along the minus strand of CAKZLX010000633.1, from coordinate 1,556 downwards.
CTTTCCCAAGAGACTTTTGAAGAACACCCTGTCAAGGCCATCCAAACCCAGATCATTTGGATTCAAGCCCCGTTGAGCGACCAAAACGCTTGCACAACGCCCGCCATTCTCGTTTGGACAAGGTCAAGTCTTCAAATTTTGGGGTTTCTCCGGCGATCCATGCTTGAATCACTTCCAATTCCTGCTTGGAGAAAAATGCACCACCCATCCGATAGTCTTGAAAAGCCTCCCAAACGTGTGGCACCCATTCTTTGACCAAAGAACCAATCGCATCGGCAAACACCCGAATCTCGTACTGAGCATGGGCATCCATACGCAAGGCCAAGAAGTGAAGCAAGTTGTGCAAATCAACTTTCCAATACCACTGGGTATACCAGTTTACAGGCAAGTTCATGCGTGCCAACTCTCGTGCCAACCCAACCTCTTCACCGAGCAGTTCAGAGTAGGTGCTGTAGGCTTGGGTGGCATCGCGTTTAAGCATTTCCAAAACCATGGCACTTTGGGCTTCGGTGAGCGCCTCCCCACGACCTTGTTTGTTGTTGGTGCTTTGGACTGCCAAATGCTCTGGCGAGGGTAAATAAAACTCATTATCCAACACCGAGTACCGAGCCGAAATCTCATTGACGTTGGCCGTTCTGTGACGAATCCATTGACGAGCCACAAAAATCGGCAGTTTAACATGGATTTTCATCTCACACATTTCAAACGGCGTGGTGTGGCGATGACGGAGCAAGTATCGGATCAGCCCTCGATCTTCCCGCATCTTTTTGGTTCCTGCTCCATAGGACACACGGGCTGCTTGAACGATTGCCGAATCATCCCCCATGTAGTCAATCAAACGAACGAACCCGTGATCGAGACATTGAATCGGGGTAAACATCTTTTCTTCAAGCGCCGGAACTGTCGGTCGTTTCGTGGTAAACTCTTGAGCGCTACTGGCAGCGATGGCGGCGGCTTTTTCTGCATCTAATTTCATGGTAACTATCCTGTGGGAAAAATTAAAAAGGTCTTGGTCTAGACCCTAATTCAAAAGTTCGAAAATCTCCACCCAAAGTCCATGAGATAAAAGTAAAAATCCCAATCGGAAAGAAAAGGGTTATACTCTAGGTGGATGAAGAACAATAGTACCATAGAGCGATTACACAAAGCGACCTGTGAACGTCAGGAAAACGGCTACAAAGACCCCGTTACCGGCTTCTACGTCCTTAGCGCCTACTACCTAAAAAATCGCGGAAATTGCTGTGGTGCAGGCTGTCGACACTGTCCGTTTGATGCCGAAGAACAACAACGTGCCGGTCGTCCAACCATCACCAATCCCCCTACAACCAACAATCCAACACAATCCAAGCAACACTAACGTACTGGAGTAAAGATGGACAACATTACCACTGAGGCAATGGCAGCCGTTCGTATGGACGATCCCAACGAAGCACGGCAAAAATTAGAATCTTTGATAGAACAAGCCCCCCAACGGTTGGACTTGCGTCATTCGCTGGCTGTCACCTTGGTACGCATGGGAGAAGCCAAAGCAGCTCGCCTGGTCACCCAAGATGCTA